>NZ_QXQR01000003.1:0-178898 GCF_003660355.1 Helicobacter sp. L8 | reverse complement strand
TGCTAGAAATTAAGAACTTGTATGAAAAGCTCATTGCCAAGTGGGAGAAAATGCATGGGCAAAAGGCTAATGCGGTGTTCCCAGCTAAGTATACGCCCACGGTTAAAAAGACTTTAAAGAGAAGTGAGGCGCAACATTTCACCTACACCACACAGGGCATTAAGGGTTTAAAAGAGTTGCGAGAGGACTTGAAGAAGAGTTTAAACCCCATTTTAAACCAAGACATCACCAACAAAAAAACGGGGGTTATTGCCAGGATTTCAAGCACAGGTTTAAATAAAATATCTAGTTCTAAAGCCTTAGAAAAAAGCATTGCCAACGGATTTAGCAAAGAAGAACACTTTAAAGTAGGCGCGGATATTAAAGCCCTTTTTGAGAACGCTACTTTAAAAGAAACCTATGCAGACAAAAAGGCTAGTCCTAGTATAAGGGCAATGCATAGGTATTTTGCACGGCTTAACATTAATGGCAAACCAGCAGAGGCTAAAATCACTTTAAAAGAGAGTGTAGAACAAGGGCATAGAATCTATAGTTTGGAGCTAGAGGAATTAAGCCCCCTACCTTGAGGACTACAGCACACCCATGTAATCTAAGTAAGGGTAGACTAAACTCACAAAGGTGGGAGATGTGCAAAGCTGTAAGCTTTCCCACGCCTATTGTAAAGCCCACTCAATGCTAGCTAAAACCCACTTAAAAAGCCATAAACCCCCCAACCCCCACCCTTAAGCTTTTAACCCTTTTTTTCTTTTGCAAATGCACTACAATGGGCAAAAATATTTAAAGGAGTTTGTTCATGAATATTTTAGATAGAAATGTGTCATTTTATGAGGCGGTGGAAAAGCTAAAAAAATCACGCAAGAAATGGCAAGATACTAAAATAGCTATTGTGATGGTGGACCCACAAGATGCATGGATGATTGCTAAGCATCGCGATCTGCACAATGGTTTTTATGAGAAAAGTTTTACATGGGAGGATGGGGGGATTAACCACCCGACTTTTTTTAATGACTGATTTAACACCCTACTTAAACCAAGTCTTTCACGCCGATGCGTTGGAGTTTATGGGCAAGTTGCCCGATAATAGCATTGATTGTGTGTTGATTGATCCGCCTTATTGTAGTGGGGGGGTGAAGTCTTTAAATGCGCGCAATGCCAGCACCAATAAAAAGTATGTTGGTGGTAATGATCAGTATTACGAGTTTGTTGGTGATGGCAAAGATCAACGCCTATGGATTGCATGGATGGGTTGGGTGTTTGTTGAGCTTGCGCGCATTTTAAAACCTAGCACTTACTTTTTTAGCTTCATTGATTGGCGGATGTTGCCTGCGCTATTTAAGCTTTTACAGGAGATGAGAATCTGCCCCAAACTCTGCTGGATTTAATGCATAAAGCCTAATAAGTCAAGCTAGCAAGTGGAGTGGAGCTATAAAGATAGCGATATTCCCAAAGAAGTCAAAGGGCTATAGTGCGATTATAGCACTAAGTTTAATCCTGCACTGACTTCTGCAGATGAACCCTTTAATGGGTCGAGCCTAGTAAAATAAGCTTTAAAATCAAGGGGAAACAGGAGAGGTAAAGCCTACTTTAGGAATAATACCTTTAAAAATTGTGGCATAGTGCCAAGACAGGAAGAGGGTCATGCGTGCAGATTTTACCACAGCCACTAACCAAGCAAAGGCATTGCGTCATAGCGACCCCATTTATAAGAGCGTGCGCCCTGTGCATTTTAAAGCCCTTTTACAAGCCTTAGATTTAAAGCTTGAGCGCGCCAAAGAGGGTCAAGATGAAGCTCTTTTAGACCCCCAAAAAAAGATTATATTCATTTTAGAGGATGATAAGCCTCTATCTAGAAAGTACTTTTCTATCGCGCATGAGATAGGGCATTGGGTTTTACATTCTAGAGATAAAATCCGCTCACGGGCAATATGTTACGAGCAATTAGACCCGATTAGCAAGATTGAGGAGCAAGAGGCGAATGCTTTTGCTGCAGAGTTGTTGATGCCTTATGACGAAGTGGCTGCATGTATCTTTTGGGGGTATGAAATTACTCACTTACAAGAGTACTTTAATGTGTCTTACGAGTTTGCCACATACCGCTATAATTTTGTCTCAGCGATGGGGCTTTATTAATGGAGGATTTAGAGCAAGAATTAGAAGACACCACAAGACCTGCCAAGGGTAGAGAGTTTTTAACTTTTTTAACGCGCTTTTTAAGGACATTCCCGCTTTTTGCGGGGCGTGCCTTATTTAGTTATCTGCCTTTAGCGGTGTATTTTATTTTTAGAGATGGTAATGTAGATGGTCCTAATTCTAGGGCATCCATATTTTTATCTTTAGGTTTTGTTTTTATTGCCCAAATAAATAGCAGAACTCATATATGTACCTCAAATGATTCTACCCGTACAAAATTAGAATCGTGGGTTTTTTGTCTATACGCCTTAAAGTTATTCTGTGGGTTTTGCGCTTTGGCAATTTATGCGTCTAAATCTTCTTATTTTGGCAGTGCAGGTTTTGCATGGGCGTTATTTCTCCTATCTGTAGGCACTTTAGCAATCGGAGTTTATATAGAAGAAACCCAACAAAAAGGGATTGATAAAATGCGAGAAGGACTCCAAGAAAAGACTTTTAAAGCCCCTCCAAGCTAGACATTAATTAACTCTTGTTATGCCAATGAAACTTTACTAATCAGCGCGTTTGCAAGGCTTAAAAGACGCTAATGGCAAACCACTTAAGCCCTATGGCTTATCTAAGATTTTAGAAAAGCACGCTGGAGATTTTGAGAGCTTTAAGGGGGCAAATATAGATGAGAGGGTGGCGAATGGACTGAGTGAGATTATAAAGAGGGGCGAAGTGTTTGAGAATGCGGGGGTTTATACCATTCGCCTTAAAAGACAAGGTGGGAGTTTTAGGGTTGGCTTATCTAGGGGGTGGAACGAGCAGGGAGATAACCATTGGGTGATCACGGCGTATAAAGATGGTTAAAAAACCCTTTCGCACAGATTCCCGACCAAGTTACGACCCAAAAAAGGCTGAGTATGGAACCGATCTTACTCAGAAGGGTTTAGCTAGATTCTACCATAACTTTA
The DNA here is from genome assembly GCF_003660355.1 of Helicobacter sp. L8. Classification (NCBI taxonomy): domain Bacteria; kingdom Pseudomonadati; phylum Campylobacterota; class Epsilonproteobacteria; order Campylobacterales; family Helicobacteraceae; genus Helicobacter; species Helicobacter sp. L8. The sequence continues at coordinate 175,812 of NZ_QXQR01000003.1, read as the reverse complement.
GAGAAAAGCTCTCAAAGATAACCAAAGAAAATAACCCTTAACCCTTTTTTTCTTTTGCAAATGCACTACAATCACAAAAAGGAGAGTGATGTTAGAACCCTATCTTAACCAAGTCTTTCACGCCGATGCGTTGGAGTTTATGGGCAAGTTGCCTAATGATTGTATAGATTGTGTGCTCATCGATCCGCCTTATTGCAGTGGTGGGGCTAAGTCTTTAAGAGAGCGGGCTAAAAGCACCAATGATAAATATTTGCTAGATCATGGCAAGGGAATTAAATACCCCGAATTTTTAGGGGATGGGAAAGACCAAAGGGTGTGGATAAAGTGGATGACTTTTTTAGGGATTGAGTTTAAACGGGTGTTAAAGCCTAGCGGGTATTTCTTTAGTTTCATTGATTGGCGCATGCTCCCAGCCCTAAGCGATGCGGTGCAATTAGCCGATCTATCTTGGCGGGGTATTATTGTGTGGGATAAGGGCAGGGGGGTTAGACCCTTTAGGGGGGGCTTTATGCAACAATGTGAGTTTATTGTGTGGGGCACGCGCCCCATGTTATTGGCACTATTGGCGTGGACTCTAGTTACGCGTTTTTATGTGTTGAGCGCGTTGGACGCGCTAGCGTCCATTATGCGCGTTTTAGTTCCACGATGTGGGCACTGCACCAATGGGGGCTAAACGCCTTTTGGTGCTACGCACCAGCGCGTCTATTGGGGCTCAAACGCGCCTTTTTGCCTATAGCCCTTGTGTTAAACCAAAGGACGCGCGCGCCACACAAAAGCCCCTAGAAGTCTTGCGCCATTGTTTGAGTATTGTGCCAGTGGGGGGAGTATTTAAAATTGGCGGGAGATTTGGGCGATGAGGATGGTTATAGCATGCTTGGCGACATTTATTTTTATGGTGGTTGGGAAAAGGATGAAAATGATCCCCTTGCTCCCCGCATCCCGCGCGATTACAAAAAAGCGGCGCATTGCTATCATAAATGCGCGGACATGGGGGAGGGCTATTGTTATGTATCGTTAGCAAACATGTATCAAAAGGGCTTAGGGGCGAAAAAAGATCGCAAGAAAGCACGGGCATACGCCAATCATGGGGACGCCATCTTGTGTGATATGGGGGAAGAAGATACTTGTGAGGGGATGGGGAATAGTTGATTTACCTTAATCGCTCCTCCACTCCGGATGTCTCTTTTGGATAGTTTCTAGGAGAGTTTTAGCACTGTAGGGGCAGATGTGGACTTTAGGGACATCTTTTTGCGTGAAATATTTAATGGGGCGATACTTTTTATAATAGCCATTGGTGTATGCCCCATTAGCATCTACAACAAAGGTTGCTGTGTTGTCATCTAAAAATTTAAGATGAGTGATACCACCACTAGGATTAATCTCTCCATCTTCTTCCCAAATCCTCAACCGCTCTGATTTTTTGAGATCACCTCCCAAGTCTCTAAGGGTTTCTATGAGATTGATATAAACGATGGTAAAAATATCTTGCTTCACCTTGACATCTATAACGCGCCCAAACCGCGCGCTCTCTATATACTCCTCACCATCTGAACTATCCCCCTGATTAGCTGCTAACAAAGTGGGTTTATAATAGAGGGTATAGTTTGGATAGTTTTGCGATTCTTTAGTGTGCTTAGGATTTAGATTTAAAAGCTTTTGGCAATCCTTAGGATCATAGACAAAAACCTTGTCCCAAAAGGAGTGCCCCTTAGAGTCTTTTAAATCTGTATTAACCTTTAAAACTCTAGAGTCAGAAATATCGCCTTTGGTGAAGACGAATTGTCGGGGGATTGGATAGTAAATAGAATGACCTTTGGCATCCACGAGATCATTACCCTTAGAATCCATTAACAAAGAGTTAATTTTGATGGTCTTAATCTTATAAGACCCATCATGAACACTCCCTTCATCTGTGCTGCCTGTGGCACTTAAGAACAGAGTTAAAAATAAAAAGATGAGAGGTTTCACTTTCCACGCTCCCCCAATTTTTCCTGATGGCTTTCCCTATCTTTGAAAACAATCTTGGACAATCTTAATCGTATCATCCCTTTCCATGTGCAACTACCCGCGATCTATGCGATAACCCCACAACCTCTAGCGCGTTTCTACAATCAAACAACTGAGGGTTGGGGGCAATGGGGGCTAGTAAATTCGCCATGAGGGGCACAAAGTATTTTTCGCTCTCATAATGGGGCACTTCTACCAGACTAATACCCATGCTTTGAGCCGCCATGGCATCATGGTGTTTGATGTCCCCGGTGATCAAGCATAAATTTTGGGGCATAGCTTTGAGCTCTTGTAAATACCCACACCCCGCCCCGCACACGATTGCTAGGGTGCTAATGATGGAGCTAGCGGACACATAGCGCACATAGGGCAGATTAAGCTTATCTTGCACGCTTTTAGCAAGTGTTTTTAAGGGCGTGGGGGCGATTGCGCCCACTAAAGCCATCCCCTCTGTGTGCAGGTTCTCAAAGCCTAAAATCTTGGCAAAATGGGCGTTTAAGTGGGTTTTATCAAAATTGGTATGCCATGCCAACAGAGCGCAGGATTTTTGAATCAAGATTTGGGCAATGTTGTAGGGGTAAAAATCGGGGTTAAAGGTTTTAAAAGGCTTGAAGAATAAGGGGTGGTGGGTGAGAATCACGCTGTGGTTTAGGGCTTGCTTGGCTAGTGGCATTGTGGCTTCAAGGCTGATGATGAGGTGTTGGTATTGCATATCTAAACTGCCCAAATTCAAGCCACAATGATCCCAAGATTCTTGCAAGCCCAAGGGAGAGAGTGCTTCTAAGAAAGCGTGCAAATCTTTTAAGCTTGGCATGGCAGTAGGGGGGTGCTAAAATCCCCGTTCAAGCGTGCATCGCGCTGGGTTTCTTGGGCTTTGTAGAGCAGGGCACAGGCTTTAGCTAGGGTGCGGATTTTTAAGATAAATTCTTGGCGTTTAGCCACGCTCAAGGCTTTACGCGCATCCAAGACATTGAAAAAATGCGTGCTAAGCACCACAAAATCGTAAGCGACCAAACTCAAACCCTGATCTAAACAGCGTTGCGCCTCCGCTTGGTTTTGATAGAAGGCATCGAGCAAAAAATCTAAATTAGCGTGCTCAAAGTGATAATGACTAAACTGGTACTCACTCTCCAGATGCACTTCTTTATAGTAAATGGGTTGCTTGTCTTTGTAGCTCCACACGATGTCTAAAACACTATCCACCTGTTGGATGTAGGTTGCCAAGCGTTCTACCCCATATGTGATCTCTATGGGGGTGGGGTGGCAAGGCAAACCCCCTACTTGCTGGAAGTAAGTAAATTGGGTAATCTCCATGCCATCTAGCCACACCTCCCAGCCCAAGCCCCACGCCCCCAAAGTGGGCGACTCCCAGTTGTCTTCTACAAAGCGCACATCGTGTTTTTTAAAATCAATGCCCAGTGCTTGCAAACTGCGCAAGTAGAGTTCTTGGACATTGAGCGGGCTAGGCTTTAAAATCACTTGGAATTGGTAGTAACTGCCTAGCCGATTGGGGTTTTGCCCATAGCGCCCGTCTGTGGGTCGCCTAGAGGGGGCGACATAGGCGACATTCCAAGGTTTGCTATCCAAGCTTCTTAACAAGGTGGCGGGGTGAAAAGTGCCCGCCCCAGCTGGGAGATCATAGGGTTGTAACAAGAGACAGCCTTGTTCTTGCCAGAAATTCTGCAAGGTTAAGAGAATTTGTGAAAAAGTCATCTAAAAAGCCTTTCTTTAGCGTTTCAACAGCGCGTCCATGCTTGCTAGGGGGTTTTCGCCCTCTAAAAGGGCTTGTAATTCTGTAGCAATGGGGGTATAAATCTGCTCTTTTTGGGCGATTTGGAGGATGGCTTGCGTGGTTTTCACCCCTTCGGCAACTTCACCCAGCGCGCTTAAAATCTCTTCTAGGGGCTGGTGTTTGGCTAGCCCTAGCCCCACGCGGTAATTGCGCGAAAGTGTAGAGTTTGCGCTCAAAAAGAGATCCCCCGCCCCACTAAGCCCTAAGAAAGTTTGGGTTTTGCCCCCAAAATGTGTCCCAAAACGACACATCTCCACCAAACCGCGCGAAAGCAAGGAAGCCTTAGCACTCTGCCCTAATTCTAACCCATCGCACACCCCAGCGGCGATGGCAATCACATTTTTATATGCCCCGGCAATCTCCCCCCCGATAATGTCCTCTTGGATATAGGCGCGCATAAAACTAGGGAAGGACTTGGCATAGATTTGCGCCAGATCGGGATTACTAGAATGCAAAGCCAGCGCGCAGGGCAAACTCGCGCTCACATCCTTAGCAAAACTAGGTCCTGCTAAATAACATAAATTTTCTGGGGCGATGAATTCTTGAGCGATCTGGCTGACAAATTTACCCCCCACTTCAATCCCCTTACACGCCATCAAGACTGGCATGCTAGAGGGCAAATGCGCTTGTTCAAACCACGCGCGTAGGTGTTGCACACTGATGGCTACCACGCCCAAAGAGGCTTTTAAGCCCTCTTCTAGGCTACATTGGGTGATGAGGTCATGTCCTTTGAGCACTAAACTTTTATTCAAGGGCAAAAGTGTTGCGCTCAAGTCTTGGCGCGAGATAATTTTAGTGGGGATGCGGTGTCCAAAGGCAAAGGCGAGCGCACGCCCCCACGCCCCCCCGCCAAAAACCACCAAACTCATGCATGTCCTTTCTAGGCATTCTAACACAACGCGCTTTAAAGCGCAGTAACGCTAATTAAGTAGATCGCGCTTGGGGCGCAACGCGCTTTGATTTCTTGGGCGAGCGAGCGCGCGTTTTCCTCTGGCAGACATAGGCGCAAGTGGGCGTAATCTTTGCGCCCGCTCACTTGTTCTTTGGGGCTTTTAAGCAGGTTTGTTGCGCCGTATTGAAAACATGCGCTCAGATAAAAATCGCTATAGCCCTGTTCCAAGAGATAGTCTGTAAGCATCTCTGTTTGGCGCGCGGGGGCGTAAATGTCTAAGAACACCACTAGATCACCTTGATTTTTTTAGCCAATAGCATGAACATGGGGGGTAAGAGCAGCAGGGTTAAAATACTAGAGGTTACTAACCCGCCCAACACCACGATGGCTAGAGGTTTTTGCACTTCAGACCCCACACCATTAGAAAGCAAAAGCGGGATAAGCCCAAGTCCAGCAATGCAGGCGGTCATCAACACGGGTCTAAGCCGTCTGAGCGCGCCCTCTAGCACCACCTCTTCTACGCGTTTGCCCTGCGCTAAAAGTTCTCTAAAATAGCCCACCATCACCACCCCATTGAGCACCGCGATCCCAAAGAGCGCGATAAAACCCACGCTAGCAGGGACAGAGAGGTATTCATGGCTTATGAAAAGCGCGATCAGTCCGCCTGTGATCGCAAAGGGGATATTACACAAAATCAACAAGGCTAACGCCACATTGTTGAAGGTGAAAAATAAAATGAAGAAGATCACTAAAATACTTAAAGGGATAATAGTCGCTAGTCTTTTGTTGGCTCTCTCTTGGTTTTCAAATTGCCCCCCGTAGGTGATGTAATAATTAGGAGGCAGGCGCACCTGCGCGTTCACCTTTGCTTTGATTTCAGCCACAAAGCTCCCCAAATCCCTGCCCACCACATTGGAGCGCACCACACTCATGCGCTTGGAGTTTTCGCGCACAATAGAAACTGGACCATCCACTTCTTTTAAGGTAGCAATAGAAGTGATGGGCACTGCCACATCGCGATTAGAAGTCATCTCTAGGCTTTTGATGAGCGTGATATTAGTGGCGATGTCCTGGGATTGGCGGATGATAACTGGGGTCCTAGAAATCCCGGTGGGGATAAATTCCACCACCAACCCCTCTAGGGCGGATTTTAAGAATTTGGCAAATTCATCGCTGGTGATCCCCACATTAGCCATCGCATCGCGATTGGGGGTTACATAGAGATAATTAATCCCCTTGTTGAGCTCGGTTAGCACCTCATCAGAGCCTTTTACTCCTTTGATGATCTCTACAATCTGCGCGCTCAAGGCATTGAGTTTAGCAATATCATCTCCAAAAATTTTCACGGCTAAATCCCCACGCACCCCGGTGAGCATTTCAGAAATGCGCATTTCAATGGGTTGCGTGAAGGCGAAATTGATCCCCTTGAAATCCTCTAGAGCTTGGGCGATCTTGTCTAGCAGGGCTTTTTTAGTGGGCACGCTCCACTTAGCCTTGGGGATATAGGAGATGAACATGTCGGTTTGGTTAAGTCCGCCCAAATCTAAGCCTAATTCGTCTGAACCCGTGCGCGCCACAATGGATTGGATTTCTTTAACGCGTTCCCTTAAAGTTTTTTCAATGTGCAAGATCAAATCTCTAGATTGGCTTAGAGAAATAGAGGGCACGCTCTCAATACTCAACACACTATCCCCCTCATCTAAATTGGGCATGAACGCCTTACCCACAAAAGGGAAGAGAGAAAGACTACCACCCAAGAACACCAACGCCCCCAAAATCACGATCTTAGGCTTATTGAGTGAAAAGCGCAAAAGAGGGGTGTAAATGCGGTAAAAAAGGCGCGTGAGCAGGGTGTCTGTGTGGGGCTGGGCTTTGAGCACTAAGGAGGCGATCACAGGGATGAGCGTAATGGAGAGCACCAGAGTGCCCAAGAGCGCAAAGACAATACTAGAAGCTAGGGGTTTAAACATCTTGCCCTCTATGCCCTGCAAAGACAAGATGGGCACAAAGAACACGATGATGATCACAATCCCGCTCACCACAGAGAGGGCGATCTCTTTACAGGCGCGATAAATTATGTGTAGAGAGGTGGTGTTTTTGTGATGCCCTAATTTTTCAAAGGCGTTTTCTACCACCACCACCGCCGAATCGATGAGCATGCCAATAGCGATGATGAGCCCACCCAAACTCATCAAATTGAGCGTGATCCCGCTGAATTTGATCCCAATAAACGCTACAGATAAACTCAAGGGTAAGATCACGCTCACCGCCACGCTTGCCCTGAAATTGCCCAAGAATAAAAACAAGGTGAGGATAATGAGTGTGATCGCTTCTAATAAAGTCTTGTTGAGCGCTGAAATAGCCTTGTGGGTAAATTCTGAGCGATCGTAAAAGACATGGATATGCACCCCGGCAGGCAAGAGGGGTTTAATATCCTGTTCTAATTTGGCGCGCACTTGGGTGATGATCTCTTTAGAGTTTGCCCCCCTTAGGGCAAGCACCAGCCCCTCTGTGGTTTCATCTACCCCGTTTTTGGTTACAAAACCCAGACGGGTGCGATAATGCGTGATCACTCTAGCAAAATCTTTAATGTGCAAGTGCCCTTGATTGGTAGGGATGGTGATGTTGGCGATCTGTTCAGGGGTGAGCGCGATGGTTTGGATTTTGACTAAAAAGGTCTCTCCATCGCGATCGATGCGCCCCGCCCCACTATTGCTCAAATTGGCTTTAAGGGCGTGTTCTAAATCGCTAATAGAAATCCCCAAGCGCGCCATGTCGTTAAAATCTGGGATCACCACAAAGGCGCGCGCAAATCCTCCCACCGCGTTCACATCGGCTACGCCCGGAATAGTGCGCAACATCGGGCGGATCGTAAAATCCAAGAGTTGGCGTTTGCTCACATCGGGCAGATTCCCATCAATGGTAAACATAAAGATGTCTGAAAGCGGGGTTACAATGGGCGCAATGCCCCCATCGACCCCTTTGGGCAAATCTGGTAGGACTAGGGCTAGTTTTTCATTGACCATGTTGCGGGCTAAATAAATATCCATGCCATCTTCAAAGTCAATGGTGATGTCGCACACAGAATACTTAGAAGTGCTACGCAGAGATTTTTCACCCTTAAGCCCTAGGAGTTCTAGCTCTAAGGGGCGCACAACATTGTTCTCCATCTCTTCGGGTGAGGAGCCGGGCAGTTTTAAGACGATCTTAACCTGCGTGGGTGCCATGTCTGGGAAAGCGTCCACAGGGGTGTTTAAAAAACTATAGAGTCCAAACCCCAAGAGTAAACCTGCACAGATGAGCACAATCAAGCGTTGTCTTAGGCAAAACTCCAAGAGACGCGCTAGCATCAATCATCCCCAAAATGATTCAAAATACCCTTTAAGCTCACCAGCGCGCCGGTAGCGACTTTGCTATGGGGGTTAAGAGAGCCGCGCTTGATCACAAAGGCATGGTTGCGCTCCTCTAAGATTTGCACGGCGGTGGGCAAAAAGCCTTTAGGAGTGCGCACAAAGATCAAGTAATCTTGATCGTTTTTAATCACCGCATCCGAGGGCACGATGAGCGCGTTTTTAGGTTTAGCTCCCTGTATGAAGAGGTTAACCATCTCCCCTACATGGTAATTGCCCTGCTCGATGCGCGCAGTGGCTAAGATGGTGTTGGAGTTCTTATCTAGCACCACTGACACGCTTTGGATACGCCCGATGGGATTGCCCCCCTCATCTAAGACCACAGACCCCGCTTTGATGTATTTAGACAGAGTCATCGGCACTCTAATGCGCGCGATGAGATCGCTTTTTTCTGAAATGCGGATATAGGTAGTGAAGGCTAGAATACGCTCCCCTAGCACTTTAGGCGCGATGGAGAGAACCCCCCCATGCCGTGCGATAATTCGAAAACCATACTCCCCCCTAGGGTGTTTGGGATCGATGCCAAAATTTCTAAAGGTATTTTCTAATTCTTGGACTTTGAGGCTGATCTCTTGGCTGGCTAAATAGCTTTGTTGGTATTCGCGTTTGGCGATCACCCCCTTGTTGTAGAGTATTTTGTCCTTATTGCTCACATCGAGGGCGACTTTCAGCCTATTTTGGTTGTTTTGGAGTTCAAAGTAAAGGTTGCTCAAATCAATAGAAGTGATCTCACAAATGAGATCGCCCTTTTTGACATGTTCTCCTTCACTCTTGTAAATGGCGACCACACTCGCATCAAAACTCAAACTCTGCACCACAGAGTGCTTAAGATTGTAATTGTCAAAATCAATCGAGGCGTTGAAGGGCAAGCCCTTAGAAACCACACTTTGATCCAAAGAGATCACTTTGAGATCCAAACTCGCGATCTGTTTAGCAGATAGTTTGATCTCTTCATAGGCTTGCAAAGCTACAGCTAAGATACACACCAGCCAAAATTTCAACGCGCATCTCCTACTTGGGTGAGGGTTTCGCCCAGACTCTCTTCTAATAACGCGGTGATGTCCACATACTCCATCTTGGCTTGGGCTAGAGCGATCAGCGCGTCCATGTAAGAATTTTGGTAGATCAAATACTCAAACAGCCCGATCTTTTGGGCTTCATAGGCGATACGCCCCTTTTCCATCAAATTGCGCTTATTGTCAATGGCTTCAATTTGGATACGCATGTAGCGTTCTTTGGTTTTGAGCTGTTGCAGATAGGCGTTGGCGTTAATGCGGATATTGCGCTTGGTAACCTCGTTTTGCGCCCGCGCCCCATTTTCTAAGGCTAAAAACTTGCGCTTCAAGTGGATATTCTTAGGGGTTACAGGCAAGGGGATATTAAACTCCATAGCCAAGTTAGTCGCGGAGTTATAACTCTCTGCGCCCAGCCCAAATTCAAAATTATGGAACACATCGCGGTTAGCTAGATTAGCGTTCACGCGGTAATCTCTTGCGCTCAAATCCAACACTTCCACATACAGCGAACGCTTTAAAATGCGTTCCAACTCATAGGGACCCATATGCACATAGTCAAATTTGAGCGCAGGGATTTTGATCACACGCAGGGGGTCTAAAAAGGCACTAAAGGGCACATCACCCTTTAGTGGGTCTACAATGGCTAGCAAAGTGTGCAAGGTTTTCTCTTGATTGATGATCAAGGTTTCAATATTGATCTTAGCCAACTTAGACTCCAAATACGAATTTTTGAAGTTGATATAGTCTTTTTCCGACATACTCCCCGCGCTTACCTTGCTCTTGGCTGCGCTGAGTTCCTCAAAAAAGATGTGTTCGCGCTGGGCGTAGATTTTATGTTTCTCGATATTGAGAATGTAGTTCAAATAGAGTCGTTTAGCCCCAATAAAGGCAAGATTACGACTCAACTCGTAGCTCTTGCGGTATTGCACATTTTTAATAGAGAGTGAGCGCGCCAACAAACGGCTAACCCAAGGCAATTTAGGCTTGATCATCAACACCGTGCGGGGTTGGGCTTCAGCGATCCCTTGGAAGTTGCGCACAATGGAAGTTTCTTGCGCGACAAAGGGAAAATCCCATGCGTTAGTGGATTTTTGCTCCTCTAAGAGGCTGATGAAATCAGCCTTTTTGGCGATGAGCTCTAGGGAATTGTGTTCCACACGCTTGAAAAATTCTTCTAAAGAAAAAGTGCGCGCGTGTAACACGCCCAGTAGCAAGGCGCATACAAGCCCAAGGCGCGCCCACATTTTACAATTCTTTAATATCAGCCACACCCAAAAATTCATGGTAGATGAGATGGAGCAAAGCTTGGCGGTTGTGCCGGGTCTGCAAACAAGAATCGTTCACCAAGACGCGATCAAAGAAATCCTCTAGAGGAGCTTTGAGTGTGTGTAGCGCGTTGAGTTTCTCTAAAAAGTCGTCAAATTCCAAGCGCGCTACCTGTTGGTAAGCCCCATAAAGCCCATGTTCGCTGGAATCTTTGAAGAGTGTGGGGTCGACTTGGGAGGGAGGAGCATCTTGGGTGATATTAGCCACGCGCTTAAAAATTGCCACCAGTTCTAAAGCACGATCTTGCTTGAAGAAGGCGTGCAATGCCTGCACTTTGCGCGCAATTTGGCACACCCCATAAGCATCGCTGTCAAGCACTCTAAGCCCTTTGAGCACGGCTTTATACAGAGTGGGTTCAAAATTAGTAATCTGGGAGGCTAGTATGTGAGTCAAGCGCTCTAACATGAAATCTCTTAAAAGATGCAACTCAAAGGGGGCGTAAGGGCGCGCCAACGCCTCCAAATGCGTGTGCAAATTGAAATCTAAGTCATAATGCAAACAGATTCGCAAGACTCCATTGCCTGCGCGCCGCAGAGCAAAGGGGTCTTTAGATCCGGTGGGGATTTTGCCCACACTAAAGAGCGCTAATAGAGTGTCTAATTTGATCGCTAGCGCGCTAAGCGCGCCTAGCAAGCTAGAGGGTAGGGGTGTGTGCTCGCCTAGGGGGAGGTATTGCTCTTTGATCGCGCTACACACCTGCGCGCTTTTAGAGTGGTGGCGCGCGTAGTAAGAACCCATCACCCCTTGCAATTCGGGAAATTCATACACCACCTCGCTAGAGAGATCCGCCTTAGCTAGAGCTAACACCTCTTGGAGTGTAGGTTGTGCGCTTGGGGCGTATTGGCGCGCTAACCATGCCCCAATGTCTTGTTCGCGTTGCACTTTATCTTTGAGACTCCCCAAGCCTTGCACAAAGGCGATATTTTCTAAATTCTGCGCGATCACACTCCATTGCAAAGATCGTTTGAGATCATTTTGGTAAAAGAACACCGCATCGCTCAAACGCGCCTTGAGCACCTTCTCATTACCCTCTACAATCTGGCTAAAATCCCCATGTTCTAAGGGCATGTTGCTCACCACCACAAAGGCGTTGTGCAAGGACTCGCCCTTGAATACAGAAAAATAGCGTTGGTGCTCCTGCATAGAAGTGCTGATGATCTCAGGGGGCAGGCTTAGAAATGTAGAGTCAAAGTGCCCATAAAGCGCGGTGGGGTAGGCGGTGATGGCGACAATCTCATCTAGGAGCTCCTGCTTAATCTCTACGCGCACTTGGTATTTTTGCTCTAAGGCGTGGATCTCCTCTAAAATTTTGGCGCGCGTTTAGCTGGATCTAAGATCACCCCCCCTTTTTGCAACACCTCAAAGTAACGCGCGATCGTGGGGGTGGGGATAAATTCAAAACTGCGCGCAAAATGCAATTTCGTCCCAGCCTGTGCGTTGCAAGCATAGGCGCGCACACAAGCGGGCATCTCTAGGGGGGTTGTGCCTAAAATTGCACAAATATTATGAATGGGGCGGATAAAACGCCCCTGAATAAAACCCCATGCCATGCTCTTGCCAAAATCTAGGGCGTGTAAAAAATCTAGCACCATTTTGTCTAGGAGGGTGGCGGTGGGAATGGGTGGGGTGGTGGTGGTAGCATAGAGCACCTGCTTATTATTCTTGATCGCGGTGGCTAGGAGGGGGGGAAGCCCTAATTTGGCATAAAACTTCTCTCCAATGGCATTGAGCGCGCCCTGCGTTGTGCCAATTTCAAGGGGTGGTCCAAAGTGTTCACAAGTTTTAGCCGGGGTGTAGGTGGGGAAGTGGGGGGAGTAGAGCACAAGACGCGTGGGGGTGTAGAACAACTCAAAGGCACCCTCTAGGCTATATTGGGCTAGAATCCCCGCCCATTTGTCTAGCATATGGGGTAATTCTTGCAATAAGGGTCTAGCGGGCATCTCTTCGCTCAAAATCTCTACAAGTAAAGCTTGGTTCAAACGCGCTCCTGGGGTAAACTAATGGAACTCTAGGATGACTTATAGTATCATAACAAGTTATAGATAAAAGTCGCCTAATAAGGTTCAGATATGCAAAAAGCGCGTGGGAGATTGTGGTTTGTGGTGTTGGCAGGGGTGTTTGGTGTGTTGGGTGTTCTAAACGCCCAAAAAGCAGATCTAGCCGAATGCAACGATCCACTCAAGTTCAACGATCAACAAAAGGAAGTGCTTGTCTATGCTTACCGCTACGGCTTTAAGCAGAATTTGGGCTACGAATTAGCCGCTATCGCGTGGAAAGAGTCCTGTGCAGGGATGTATCGGATAAATTTTGGCGATCCAAGCGCGGGCATTTACCATGCCTATATCCCTAATGTGTTGAAACTTTACAACGAACGCGACACGCGTTTTATGCAAAATGTCTATGGGGATTTGCTCATTCGCGATAAGGCTTTTGCTTCTAAAGTGGCGTTGGATACTTTGATTAGCTGGCGGCGCACCCACAAGGGCGATCTTAAAAATATGATCAAGTCTTACCATAAGGGTTTGCGCTGGCAAAAGAGCGACTATCTCAACCAAAGCGCAGATGAGTATTATCAAGACATCTTGGCTAAGATCAAAATTTTGCAAAGTGTGATGCCTGCCTTGCAACAAAGCGTAGATGAGAATAAGCCCTCTGAAAAGCGCACTATCTACGCACAAAGCCAAACCCACCCCGTTCAAATCCACTCTAAACCCAAACCCAAGCCCACACCCAAAAAACACCACACCCCCACAAGACAGCACAAAAAACCCCCCGCCCACGCCAAACCCAAGCCCACACCCCAGATGCCACATAAAAAGCGCGCTGAAGACAATTCCATCTTCTTGATGCAAGAAGCTCCGGTGTTCTAATGCAAAAGACTCTACTGATTATCACCGATGGCATCGGGCACAACCCCTCAAGCCATGCCAACGCCTTTCACCACGCCAAAACCCCCACTTACGACTGGATGTTTGCCAATTTGCCCCATAGTTTACTCAAAACACATGGCTTGAGTGTGGGCTTGCCTGAGGGGCAAATGGGCAATTCTGAAGTGGGGCACATGTGCATTGGAGCAGGGCGCGTGCTCGATCAAGACTTGGTGCGCATTTCTAAAGCCTTTGAGCAGGATAGCATTGAGGATAATCCCGCTTTTCAAAGTGTAGCAGAACATGCCAATGTGGTGCATGTGCTAGGTTTGATGAGCGATGGGGGAGTGCACTCCCATATCAACCACCTCATGGGGACAGCTTTACTCTTAGAGAGAATGGGGAAGAAAGTGTGGTTGCACCTGATTACAGATGGGCGCGATGTTCTGCCCCAAAGCGCGCTAGAGTATTTGGCTTTAGTGCGCGGGATTTGCGACACACATATTGAAATCGCCACGATTGCGGGGCGTTTTTATGCGATGGATCGCGATAAACGCTTTGAGCGCACCTTAAAAGCCTATGAGAGTATCGCGCATGGGTTAAACCCTAGCGATCTAAGCCCAGAAGATTACATCGCAAGCATGTATGCCCAGGGCATTAGCGATGAGTTCTTGCAACCAGCTAGCTTTGGAGGGTATGCGGGCATGTTTGATGGGGAGGGACTCATCGCGATCAATTTTCGCAACGATCGCATGCGCCAGATCGTGCAGGTGTTGGGGGGGGATTTGGAGGTGTTTGAGGGTTTATACGAGTGCGGGGCGGGCGCGCCAGAATTGCTCATTGCCACCATGACCGCTTATAACGCGCTTTTCCCCTACCCCGTGCTCTTCCCCAAAGAAGAGGTGAAAAATACCTTAGCTAAGGTGGTTTCAGAGGCTGGTTTGAGCCAAGCCCACATTGCCGAGACAGAGAAATATGCCCATGTGAGCTTTTTTATCAATGGAGGATTAGAAACCCCCTTTGTGGGTGAGGAGCGCATTTTAGTGCCCAGCCCCAAAGTGAGCACCTACGATCTTTGCCCGCAGATGAGCGCGTCTCAGGTGGGAGAAGCGGTGCGCGCGTGCATGCGCAAGGGCACAGATCTGATTATTGTCAATTTTGCCAATGGGGACATGGTGGGGCATACGGGCAATTTTGAAGCAGCGGTGCGCGCGGTCGAAGCGGTGGATCAAGAACTAGGCGCAATTTTAGCTCTGGCTAAGGAGTTGGGCTATGCCATGTTACTCACCAGCGATCATGGCAACTGCGAACAGATGCGCGATGAAAATGAAAACATGCTCACTAACCACACTACCTATGAAGTGCCTTGTTTTGTGCTAGGGCATGGGATTGATCATATCAAAGATGGCGGGCTAAACAATGTGGCAGCCAGTGTGCTCAAACTGCTAGGCTTGCGCGCCCCAAATAGCATGGATCTGCCCTTGTTTTAACCCAAGCTAGACTGATGCCTCAGTGTATGCTTTATCCGTATCTACAAGTCTAGCGATGACCCTTGAGATAAAAAATGATCGTTGCAATCATTGACCTTAATGCTTTTCATAACCCCATCATTAAAAAAGCTAATCTCGAGTACCTCCATTGTGTCCGTGTAGAATACACTCTCTTTTTCTAATCTATTTTCTAACATCTCTTTTGCTTTTAACCCTCTAGTGTGCGCTCCTCTTTGAAGACTAAATTAGAAAATAGCCATTCGACCCCCACTAGACTCAAGAGAGTTCCAAAACAAGGGGGTGGATTCATGAACCACCCCTCCCTAAATGAGGAGCTTCCTAACTAACTCTAAACCAGCGTTTCTAAGCTAACCAAGGCTTTGCATTTATAGTCTGCAAGGCTAGTTGCAATTCCCACAAGACTCACAGACCCACATGCGGGTGGAGATTATTTGCTAAGGTGTCTTTGCGCTGGTTTTTTAGTGGCTAGAATGAGCTATACACCCCTTAAGTGTCCAAAGTGCAGGGCACCTCTTTTGATTTTTTCATCTACCCCCTAAACTTAGCCACCACTAAGACCTCAAATTCGCCTAGTGGCAAACTATTTAAGTAGATGAGCACCCCCTAATCCTAGAGTGTGCTACAATCAAGTTTTACTAGCATAGTTAAAAGGCTTTGTATGCCCCTTGTTAACACCCTCTTCACCCCCTACACCCTAGAGCAAGAGCTTCCCAAACTCTACCACTTTGAGAGCACAAAAGAGCAAGCTAGGCACGCTTTAGATCAAATGCGCGCGCTAGACTTACACAGCCTCAAACAGAGCAACGAACACCAGTTTGAAGATGGCTTTATTACCAAAATCTTAGAGATTCTAGGTTGGGAGTATTTGCGCCAAGAAGAAAAGAGCATTCAGGGCAAACTAGAAAAACCCGATTTTTGCTTTTTGCTAACTTAGAGTTAAAGCAAGAATACCAAGCCCTAGACAAACAAGATCGCTACGCCAGCAATGCCTTTAGTGTGATCTGTGAGAGCAAGGCTTATAGCGTAGATGTGGATAATAAAAAGCTAGCTAACAACCCTCATCACCAGCTCTTAGGCTATCTCAACGCCTTGCGCCATGATTATGGCTTTTTGACCAATGGGCGTGTGTGGCGTTTTTATGACGCAAGTAAGCCCAGCTATAACAAGGTCTTTTTTGAAGTGCATTTAGAGAAGATTTTACAAGAGCAAGATTTAGAGAGTTTTTTATACTTTTACCACCTTTTTAACGCCTCTAACTTCTTGCCCCAAGAGGATCAAGACCCCCAAATCAGCGCCACACTCCAAGCCAATGAACAGAACAAAACAGACATTGAAAAAGATTTACAAAATCTCATCTATGGCACAGAGGGCTATGACTTCTCTTTGTTTGAGAGCATCGGCGCGGCTTTGTATGCCAAACACCCACAAGCCCCCCTCAAAGACATCTATGAAAACACCCTTTACTTTCTCTTTAGACTGCTTTTTATTGCCTACTTTGAAGACAAGTTTGAGGATTGCTTAAAAAAGCACATTTGTTTTAAAGACCATTTGAGTGTGCGCAAACTGCTAGAAAGTCTAAGTAATAAAGATAATAGCTATGTGGGCATGGGAGGGCTAGAACAACTTTTTAGCATCTACAACAAGGGCAATGCCAACTACAATATGCCCCTCTTTGATGGCGGACTCTTTGAGCCTGAAAAAACCGCCCTATTTAAAACAGGCAAGATCATCAACGATCCCCTTTTAAAAACAATCTTAAAGCACCTGCTTTACTATGAAAAGGACACCAAGCGCGGGTATGCGACCTTGAGCGTGGCGCATTTAGGCAGCATTTACGAGGGGCTAATGTCCTATTATTTTGCTATCGCTGAAGAAGAGATTCACTACTGCAAGACCTCAAAAGGCGAGGGCTATTACGATCGTTATGACAAGGTGCGCCTAGAAAAACAAGAAAAGATCACCTCTAGCCAAGATTATAAAAAAGGGCAAATCTATTTAAAAAACACTTCTAATTCTAGAAAATCTAGCGGGAGTTTTTACACTAATGAGGACATCACTAAAATTTTAGTGCAAAACGCCCTAGAGGGCTTGAATGATGACAATGTCTTAAGCTTTAAGATTTTAGATAATGCCTGTGGGAGTGGGGCGTTTCTCATAGAAGCGCTAAATCAGGCGAGCCAAAAGGCGTTGCATTTTAAAAGCCTAGCCCCCCTACTAGAGAGTGAGATTCAAGACATTGCCAAACAAGTAGAACAATACAACCTCTTGTATGAAATAGACGAAGCGGCGATTTTAAAACGCCTGCTTTTAAAGAAAATGATCTATGGGATAGATATTAATCCCTTTAGCATAGAGCTAGCTAAGCTCTCTTTATGGATTGATAGCTTTATCTTTGGCACGCCTTTGAGCTTTATTGAGCACCACATTAAATGCGGGAACGCTTTGATGGGCTCAAGCTTTGAAGATTTAAATTTAGACCCCAATAGTTTATTTGCTAAACCCTTCAAAGATCGCCTAGATCAACTCAAAACCCAATTTAAAGCCCTAAGCGATCTCAAAGACACCAAGCCCGAAGAGATCGCACAATCCAAAGACCTCTATGTGCAAGCCCAAACAGCCATGCAAGAACTCAATCTGATGTTACACACCCGCACCGCGCTGGACTTTTTGGACAACACCAAAACCCATAAAGACAAACCCTCTTTGAGAGAAAAATGCGCCGCTCTCTTTGAAGGTGGGCTTGAGGAGGGCTTAGAAGAGCTCAACAACCCCAAAGACCCCTACAAGCTCAAAGAAGCTGTGATCAAGCTTGCCCAGCAACACCGCTTTTTCAACTACGAAATCGCCTTCCCCGAGTTAGTGGATGATCAAGCGCGCTTTAGTGGCTTTAATGCCATCATTGGTAACCCCCCTTGGGAGAAAAGCAAATTTGATGAAAGCGAGTTTTTTGCCAGCCTTAGGAGCCATTACCGCAGCTTTAGCCTGCAAGAAAAGGCAGATTTTAAAACAGAAACCCTAGATAAAGCCTATATCCAACAAGAATACGACACACAAAAAGCCCACATCCAAACCACCAACGCCTATTACAAAGCCCATTACCCTCTAAGCCGCGGGGCAGGGGATGGCAATCTCTTTAGATTTTTCATTGAGCGCAATTTGAGCCTACTTTGCGCCCAAGCTAAATTAGCTTTAGTGATCCCTAGCGCTCTCATGTTAGAAGAGGGTTCTTTAAATTTGAGAAGCACGATCCTAGAGCAGCACCATTTAGAGTTTTTCTATAGTTTTGAAAACCGCCAAGGGATTTTTAAAGATGTGGATAGCCGTTACAAATTCGCTTTACTAGGCGTGCGCTCAGGCAAGGTTACGCCAGCAAAAGCTACGCCAGCGAAGGCTACGCCTTCGTTCATCAAAGCCCTTTTTTATTTAGAGGACCCCAAAGAGATCGCCCTTCTAAAGCCCCTATTAATCTCCCCTAAAGCCCTGCTAAACACGCCCAAAAGGGCGCTAAAAGAGGTGAGAAGCCCCCTAGATTTGCAAATTTTAGAGCATTGTTCTAAACGCTTTGGGCGATTGGATGAGGGATGGCTAGATTTTAGAGCCGGGCTACACATGACAGCGGATAAAAAATTGTTTATCCCGCCTAATGAAGTGAAGGGTAAAACCTTACCTCTATTAGAGGGCAAGCATATCCACCAATTCAACGCCCAGTTTAGCCCGCCCCGCTACAAAGTCAATCAAAGTGAGTTACAACAAAAATTCAAAAGTAGAGAAGACCACAGGATTAAAGGTAGTGGATATGCGGGCAAAATTGTTTATGAAACCCAATATTTTAGGTTAGGGTATAGAAAGACAGCCAGCGACACTAACGAATATAGTTTAATTGCGAGCCTATTACCCAAACATTGCGCTGTAAGCGAAACTATTTTTTCTAGTGTGTCCCACGCTTACACCCAAGAGGGCATAAAAGAAACCCCGCCCTTAAAACTTCTCTTTGTTTTGGGCTTGTTCAACTCTTTAGTTGTAAATTTTTATTTTCGCTCTTTAATACAAATGCATGCGGGTAAAACTTACCTCTATGATCTCCCCCTCCCCCAGCCTAGCCCGCAAGAGATCGCAAACAACCCCCTTTATGTGGCTATCGCTAAGAGTGCGCTAGAATGCCAGCTTTACCACGACCACGCGGGGCATTTTAGTGCGCTTAAAACTCTCTTTAAAGACCTAGATGTCCCCAAAACCCAAAAGCTCCTAGACACCAAACGCGCAAAGCTAGATATTTTGATCGCCCGGGATATTTACGCCCTCAATCGCCCTGAGTTTTTACATCTGCTTGAATCTTTTAAAGTCTTGGCAAAAAAACAACCCGAGTTTGTGGCGTTGTTAAAAGAGTTGTGGGAAGCAAACTGAAAGTTTGCTTGAACTGAAAGCTTACCTAAGCGCAAAATTAAGCAACTTATGGCACAATAATCCTAGTGGTGCCCAGGGGGGCATCGCCCCCCGGGTTTTGTTAGTAGAGTGGTTGGGTCAGAACCACTAACACCACTAAGATTAGCATTAAGCGCATGGTAGTCTCCTTTCCGGAGTGCCACCCGCTACGACTCCCGACCCACAGACCTAAAAATCATTGTTTAAGCCGTTTCTCCAAATGACCCAAAGCAGACCACCATGTGTGCCATAAGGTCGCATTATAACCAAAGTTTATAAAAGCATTCAAGGTAAGCGCAAAATTACCAAACTTATGGCACAATAATCCTAGCGCAACTGCCCCCAAAGGGGGCGTTCGCCTTAGCGCAGATACTTAGGTCAAGAGCATCATGAGCGCTAGGATTATCAGCACTTTTTGCATGTGGCTACCTCCTTTCTGGGAGATCGCCCACTATCCCCCCAACCCACAAACTTAAAAGTTACCCCTTAAGCCGTTTCTTCAAATAACCCAAAGCAGACCACCATGCGTGCCATAAGCCCGCATTGTAACCAAAACTTGAAAAATCTAAGGGCTAAAGCGCAAAATTAAGTAAGTTATGGCACAACACCCGATCTGCCGGGTTTTGTTAGTAGAGTGGTTGAGTCAGAATCACTAACACCACTAAGATTATGACGAAAAATTGGAAAAATTTAAGAGCAAGCGCGGGTAGGCGCGCTGGGCTTTGGGGTGATATCTAGAAATTCACCACATAATTAGCAAAGAGGACGATCATGCGTCTAAAGTGCAAACTAGCAATGGGGTCGCCCTTGTGCACGAAATAGGGCGTGTTGATCACAGGGGCACGCACGCCCACCTCAAGCCCATTATGCTTACTCACATTGGCGCGCACCCCAAAATTGAAGGCAAATTGCACATAACTGGGAGAATAGCTGGCTAGCTTGCCCAACTGTTTAGCCATTTGGGCATAGGATTGCCCTGTGGGTCCACATGCTAAATCCCCCGTGTCTAAATTGTAGCGATCCGCCCGGCACGCCCCATCGCTCCCCCCTAGTAGCCATGAAGTTCCCCCCAACATCACCCCCCCAAAAATCCCAAAAGAGCGCGTGTCGCTTTGGTAGAAATCTAGCAACATATCCCAACCCGCGCCATAAAAGAGATTAGCCAGCGCGCCATTTCTAATCACATACACATGCGTGCTATCATCGGGGGCAAAGTAGTTTTGCGGGTAGCTATAATGCCCTCCCTGCGCGCTAAACATGGCGTAATAGCGCATCCCAAAGCGTTTTTTCTTGCCAAAGAATTGTCTGTAACCCAGTTGCACATCGCCCCCAAAGAGATTCCCCGAAGTGGCGTTAGTGGTCGCGGTGTCTGATTCATTGCTCAAAAAGGTGCTATTAGCGCTCCCTCCTGCGCCCATATTGGAATACTGAAACCCCAGCGCGAAATACCCGCCATTATTCCCCGCGCCCAAAGGGGCTAGCCCCAAGCACAAACCCAGTGCGAAAAACTTTTTATGTATGACTTTAGAAATTAACATAACACTTCCTAGTGATATAAAATAAGTTCTGTATTCTAAAGAAAACTAAAAGTGTTGTCAAGAGCTTTTGACTTAATCCACTCTGACACACGCTTGGCACTACCCGTATTAAGATAGGCTCTTAAGCGTTGGGCTTCGCGCACAAAATGGGCGCGATCCATTTGGGCGTAGGCTTGTAGTAAATTAGTGGGGTTCACATCCTTTTGGATCAACTCCGGGTGTAGCATGGTCATGCCTCGCCCCGGGCTTTCTTGGTGCAGGGCGTTGTAAAAGATATTAGCTAGCCCGATGCAAGTGAGCTTGACCAAACTCTTGGCGATGTAATAGTCTAGGATTCTGGCTTTATAGGCTAGCACAAAGGGCGTGCCAATCAAAGCGGCTTGCAAAGTCGCCGTGCCACTACAAATAAAGGCAAATTCGGCTTCATAGAGGCTTTGTGGCGCGTTGTAAGAAATTTCAAAGAGAGAAATGTCCTTGCCATAGAGCGCGCTCAGATCGCTACCTTGTAAATTGGGGGGCACAACTAAAATACGCCTTAGGGGGATTTTTTGGGCTACCTGCGCGAAGATAGAAAAGAGCGCATCAATCTCTTGCTTGCGACTCCCGGGCATAAACACCACGCCCCTGCCCTGGGGTCGGGTTTTAAAGTCCTTGATCTCATCTAAAAGGGGATGCCCCACATACTCCGCCTTGCTCTTGTAATAGGAGAGCTCAAAGGGCAGGATCGCCCCAAGTTGGTCGCAATAGCGTTCTATAATCGGCGCGCGGTAACTCTTCCACGCCCACACTTGGGGCAAAATGTAATAAATGATGGGCTTGTTGGGGCTGTGCTTTTTGATACGCTTGGCTAGGGGGATGTTAAACGAGCTAGAGTCCATCAGCAAGATCACATCGGCTTGGCAGGATAGCGCGCCCATTTGGCGCAAGGCTTTATAGATAAAGCCCAGCTTTAAGATCACCTCCTTAAAGCCCATCACCGCAAAGTCCTTAGAGCTAAATAGGGGTTTGTCCTGGGGTTCTAGGGGGTCATAAATACCCAGCCACTCCACCCCGGGCAAGAGCGCGCGCAACGCCTTGAAGTGGGTATTCGCGCTCACTTCTAGCGCGCTCACAAGCACTTTCAGGGTTCCTCCTTGGGCTCTTCTAAATAGCCATTGGCTTTTAAGAAGTCCTTAGTTTTGATGTCCCTCAATTCGATCTTCAAGGTGCTGTTTTCTAAGTCCAATTCAAAAATGCGATCTTTGAGCGCGCGGTTTTCGCGCAAAAGCACGCGGTATTTGCGATAAAGCTGATCCCCAAAAAAGCGTTTGGCTGGGCGCGCCTTAGCCACAGAGCGATCTTTAAGATAGATCTCTACAAAACTCAAGGGCTGGGGCAAGAGTTGCGCGTCATCTTGTTCTAGGAGTTTTTCTTTATTATTCTGCTGGGCAAGCAAGTCGCGTTGCACCTTGTGGGTCAAGAGTTCTTGTTGGATCGCCTTGATCTCTTCTTTTTTGCTCTGGTGGCGTTGTTGCAGATCTTTTAGATGCGCCCTTGCTTCCAACAATTCCGCGCGCAAACCTTTTAGCACCTCCCTAGCTTGGGTGATCTCATTGTCATACACCTGCAATTCTTCTTGGAATTTCTGGCGCTCCTCCTCAAAAAGGCGCACCAGTTCCCATTTTTCTTTGATTTCGGGGGCTTTTTGGATAAATTCTTGGAAGATCGAATCTTTCATACCATCTCCAGCGACAAGAGAGTCATCTGTGTGCCCTTGCTAAGGCGCACCCTCCCCCCGCATTTCTCACACGCGCTATAATCTAGCTTGGTCGGCTCAAAGACATGCCCGCATGCCAAACAAGTTAATTCTACCTTTTCTTCTACAATCTCTAGTAACGCGTCCTTGCATAAGTCTAGCTCCTCTTTAAAGGTTTCAAACGCGCTCATGAAAAGCTGTTTGTCCATCGCGCATCTCTCCCCGATGCTCACCACCACCTTTTCGATCTTGCTGGCGTGGTGTTCTTTGGCGTGCGCTTGGCACAAGTCCATCAAAGAAGAGATCACACTATACTCATGCACGCATCGCCCTATTGTTTGAGATTGAGCAAGGTGTTGAGGATTTGATCGGAAGTGGTTACGGCTTTAGAGTTGGCTTGAAACCCGCGTTGCACCACGATTAAATTAGTCAAACTCCGACTCAAATCCACATTGCTAGACTCCAATTTAGAGCCAGACACCCCACCCCTGCGCCCCGTATTAGCCGCCCCAATCAAGGCTTTACCCGAGTTGCCCGTTTCAGAGAACACGCTCCCCCCAATGGCTTGCAAACCCGCATCGTTAGCAAAATTTGCCAAAGCCACTTGGGCTAGGGCTAGGGTTTTGCCATTGCTAAAAGCCCCCAAAAGCGCGCCATTATTATCAAAGCGCACATCCATCAAATCCCCGGCTTGGTAGCCATTTTGCTCAATGGCGTAGGTTTCAGAAATTTTATCCACGCTGGTGATCCCATCAAAGCCCCCGGCTGTGCCCATGTTGAGCGTGATGCGTTGGGGCGCGTCTGAACCATTTTTAGGATCAAATTGCAAGATGGGGGGGTTCATGCCCGCTAAAGAGCCATCTTTATTGAAGTGCAAACGCCCCTCTTCAAAGACATTGGGGCGTATGGGGGAGCTCCCCACAAGTTCGCCTGGCTCTGGCACAATGGCTCTAAAATGCCACTCAGATTCCCCGCTTTTGAAAAACTCTAGGCGCAAGGTGTGCTTAGTGCCCAAGCTATCCACCAAGTCGATGCTAGTGGCATGCGTGGCATGGCTGATTTTAGAGGTGGCTGTAGACACCCCTCCCTCAATGAGAGAAGCGGTGTTGAGCGCGCCCATAGTTTTGCCAAACAAGACATTTTTAGTTACCTTTTTAGAGGCGTAGTTGGTAACAAAAATGCTCAAATCCTCCCTAGTGGGGTTGCCATTGTCCTTATTGGTTATCTCAAACATGCCATTCTTGTTCACCACCACAGACACAGAAGCCGCTGAATCCTTGTAATTACCTTTGAGTTTGGGATCTTTGACAATATTGGCATCGCGCTGGATGAGTTCGCGTAAATCCTCTGTGGTTTTGAATTGCCCAGTAGCAAGATCGGGTTTCACCCCCTTAGTGTAGCGGTATCTAAAAGCCGTAACACTCCCCTCTCCCTTAGTGAATTTGTCAAACACCCCCGTGCCAGCCTCTGTGATAACGATGTTTTTGACATGCTCATCGCCCTCCATGTTGTTCTTGTTCTCTAGGCGTAGCGTGCCATTGTCAATATAGGCTTCTACCCCCGTTTTGTCCTTCACTGCGTTGATCGCATCCTGAGCCGCGCTCAAGCTAGAGATTTTGCTAATCGTGGAGTCGTTGGTAAAAGAGATCTTCGTGCCATTGAGCTCTAAGGTGCTGTTATTCTTAGAAACATCGATCTCTTTGTTCATGCTCGCACTCTTATAGCTCACCCAGATACCTTGATCTTCATTGAGCAAGAACGCATCCCCATCTTCATTGAATAAACACCCCATGTCCTCGGCTAATTGAGTCAAATTCGTCGAAGAGTCGTATTGGGGTTTGACTCCATCAGCAGGGGTTTTGCTAGAGGAATCAAGCATGAAGATATTGCCGGTTTGATCGGCGTGGCGACCGGCATTCAAATTGGCGCGCATAGAGATTTTACTGCTAGAGCGCGCGGGCATGACCATGCCCGGATCGATACGGATATTTTGCAAGGGTTTGGTGTTGTCAATTTTGAGCATGTCGGTTTCACTGCCCTTAGAGCCCATGTCTTTGGGATCGCGCACCCACCCTTGCACCACATACCCCCCCGTGGTTACTAAACTCCCCTCTGCGTCAAACAAGAATTCCCCACTGCGTGTAAAATTGCGCGTAACCCCGCGATCGGGGCTAATGACGAAGAATCCATCGCCCTCGATGGCTAAGTCGGTTTTAACATCGGTGTTTTGCAAATTGCCTTGAGAAAAGATTTTTGTAGTGGCGTCCACGCCCACACCCAAGCCCACAGAAAAATCATTTTGCCCAGCAAGACCATTTTTATAGGGGGCGGTGGCGATGAGTTTGACTTGGGAGAGCATATCTACAAAGGAGGCGCGGGAGTATTTAAAGCCCGTAGTGTTGACATTGGCGATGTTATTGCTCTCAATGTCTAAGGCGATTTGGTGGGCTTGCATCCCATTCACGCCAGACCATAGCGAACGGAGCATGGTGATCCTTTAATCAAAATTACCATGCCAAAAGCAAAGATTATTCCCTACCCTCCCATGTATCTAGGGCTTCTTGTAAAATGTCCTTCACACAGGTGATCCCCCCTGCTAGACTAAAAAGCCAGTATTTGTGCGCGTAAATCCATTCTAGCTGTTTGGCTTGCAAATCCTCTTGGGTTGGGGTGGGTTTGACCACAATCTTAGCGATGTCTAATTCTTGGTGAAAAATATAGGACTGGATCGCGTCATTAAAACACTGGTTGAATTTGACCTCTTCAAATAAGCCCTTGAGATCGTCAATTTTGCCACTCAGGTCTTCGATGCGTTTTAAATCCAAATTCTCCAATTCTTGCTTGGCGTTCAAGCCCTCAATCTCCTCTAAAAAAGCCATCACTTCCAAAAACAAAGCCTCTATCTTTTCCTTACACTCTTGGGCGTAGGCAATCGCATCTAAACAAGTGTTTCTAGCTTCCTCCAGCCAGCGCGCGCTGCGCTCTGGACTTGGGGGGTGAGTTTTAAGGGAGGTTTAGGCTCTAGGGCGGGTAAATCCGCTTTGATACGCGCGATTGCCTGCTCAAAACTCAATTCCAAAGTGCCCCTAATTCTAGCTCCGCCTTGCGTGGCGTTGATCACTTCTAAGTTATAGGGCGTGTGGTAAATGTCCTTTTCAAAGAAATCTAAAAAGAGTTTCCAAATGCGTGTGCTCTCTACCTGCCCCTCCCCGCCATAGGCTTCAATGAAAATCTTCTCTCCCTCATCTTTGGGCTTGATTTCTTGTGCGCCATAAATTGCCCCGTGCGCATGACTCTCTCCGCTGGGCGCAAAGCTCAAATCCTGCCCGATAAAAATACACCGTTTGAAACGCGCATGCACCACAAGCTCATAAGCCATGTTAGCCGCACTCATGCCAATGCCCAAATAGCCATAGTCGTGCAAATTAAACAAAGAGGTGTAGCCAAAGGGGCGCAAACTAAATTGAATCGTGCCCTTGCTAATAGCTTGGCGTAAGCTTGGGTGCACAATGGAGGTGATCGCAAAGATCACGCCCTCTTGCGCCTCTTTGGGGGTGTCTTGGTAAAATTTGGCACTAGCCTCCACGCGCTCCAAAGAAAAGACTAGATCGGGTTTGATTCCATGCGCGTGCAAAATGGGAAAGGACGCATCAATGCAAAAAAGCGTCGCATAAGGGGCAATTTCTTTGAGCAAGGGGAGTTGTTTATTCAAACTAGGTCCGGTAGAGACAATAATAGCGGTGTTATAGCGCGCGTTGCGCGCTTTGAGGGCTTGCACAAGGTTAATCAGCGTGGGGGTTTGCACCACAAAGGGTAGATTTTGCACATGGTGTTTGATCCCCACAATGGCATCCCTAGCGTCATTGCCCACGCCAATCACAGCGTTTTCAAGGGCTTTAATGAAGTGCTGGTTAATTTGTGTGAAATCTGGGGCGTAGCGTTCGTAATAGGGGTGGGTGATGATGAGTTCATAGACTTTAGCGTAAATTTTGGCGTGTTTGTCCATTAAAAATAGCGAGGCGATCAAAGGGTAATTGCACGCGCTAGAGTGGAGCAAAATGAGTCGATCGCTTTGTATCTCCTCGCTGAAGTCTAGTAAATTCAAAATGATGAAAAGAATTTCTAATTCTGGTTCGATCACTACAAGGCGTTTGAGTTGCTCCAAGCCCAAAAACAAGCGCATAAGCATTCCATTGCCTGCGCCATAAAAATAAAGATAGGGAATGTAGGCATAAGCCTTTAGTTCTTCAAAACGATTTAAATTCTCTTCTAAGGGTTTATGGGCAAATAGAGGCGTATTGGTAGAGATGTCCACGATATTGAACGCGTCTTGTTGCACAAAGACCTCGTATTTGAGATTACTCTTAAGCTTGCTCAACTCTAGGGCAAGTAGGGGGTCTTTAGCTTGCAACACCCCTAGATTTTTCTCATAAATACTCAAACCCAGTCCACCCCCTCTATTGCAAGAGTCTCAAGACATTTTGTTGCACCGCGTTAGCCTGTGCCATCGCAAAACTCCCACTCTGAGCCAAGATGTTATACTTGGAGAAGCTTGCGCTCTCCTCAGCAAAATCCACATCGCGGATTTGCGACTCGGCGGCTTTCACATTCACTTGGGTTACAGAGATGTTGTTGATCGTGGTAACCAATTCCATCTGCACAGAACCTAGATCGGAGCGAATCTTATCTAGCTGGATACGCGCGCTCTCTGCCATGTCCATCACCATCATCGCCCCGCGCAAACTGGTTACCCCTGCCCCAATCCCTTTGAGATTGAACGCCGCTTGGGCGGCATTGGCGTTCCCTCCGCTCGCGCTCGCCGCGTTGGCATCAAAAACCCCACGGATGTCTTGCAAATTCACCGTGTATTGGGCGACCCCTTGGGAGGAGTGCAAGCCGATATGGCTGAAATTCACCCCGCTGACGATGATGTCGCGCGCGTCCTCCCTAGTGAGAGTCAAGCGCCCCACAATGGCATGCCCATCGCCTGAAATGCCCTTGAAATTCCCCCCCCCAAAGACATGCCCAGAATTGCCTTGGGTGTGCACGGAGATCGCCCGTCCATCCGTGGATCGCAAGTTGATGCGCCCCTCAATATCTGTATAGGCTTCTACCCCCGTGCGCTCCTTAACAGAGTTGATCGCGTTGGTCAATCTCCCATCGCGGTCATTGTGTTGGACATCATTCACATTCCCGATCAACACCCCATTAATGGTTAAGCCCACCACAGTGCCCGACTCCACAGAATTCTGCCCCGTGCCCATCACCACCGCCGAAGCGCGCACGCCCAAAGCCACAGAATTTTTGTTGATCACATTCACCAGCGCGCCCAATCCCGTGCCAGCACTCGTGGAGATCTTCACCGACTCCAATTTGAAGTCGTTAACCCCATTGGTCTGCTTGAATCTAAGGGTAACTTCTTGGAGATTGTGCGCGCCCGCACTCACCTCCATCCCACCGCGATCCATCGCGGAGGTTTCAAAGCGCACATGCCCGATCTTATCTGAGCCCGTAGGACCAATAGAAGCCTTGATCGTAGTGTTTGAGTAAGCCCCAATTTGGAACTCTTTGTTAGAAAAACTCCCGGCTAAGAGTTGTTGCCCATTAAAACTCGTGGTGTTGGCGATATTGTCCAACTCTTCTAAGAGGCGTAAAATATCGCTTTGCAACGCCTTTCTGGTTTCAGCGGTTTGCCCATCTTGGGCAGCCTGCACGGCTTTAGTTTTCACCGTGTCTAAGATTTTGATCTGTTCGTCCATTGCCTTATCCGCGGTTTGCACCACCCCAATCGCATCGTTAGCGTTTTTAACCGCCTGCCCTAAGCTCGCGCTTTGGCTTCTCAAGCTATCCGCGATTGCCATCCCTGAGGCATCATCGGCAGCTTTATTGATGCGCAAGCCCGAACTCAATTTTTCTAAAGAAGTAGAGAGATCGCGGTTGTTGCGCACCCCGATAGTGTGCGCGTTCAATGCGGCGACATTCGTATTGATTCTAAAACTCATCTTTGCATCCTTTGCGATAATATGCCCACGCAAAGCAATAGCTATTCCATGTTTTGCAGATCATCCATGCACCAAAATAGTTTATAATGCGGCAAAAACGAGGTATTTATGGCTAAACACACCAAACTCATCATTGTAGAATCCCCCACCAAAGCCAAGACAATCGCGCATTTCTTGGACAGTAGTTATGAGATCATCGCCTCTAAGGGGCATGTGCGCGATTTGAGAAAATACGCGATGGGCATTAGCGTGCAAGATAACCAATTTATCCCCAAATACGCGGTGGATAAAGACCATAAAGAGATTGTCGCCCAGATTTTACAACGCTCTAAAGCCGCCAAAGAAGTTTACATCGCCACAGATGAGGACAGAGAGGGCGAGGCGATTGGCTACCACATTGCCTACCTCATCAACCAAGCCGGGCACAAATCCCAAGACCCCCTGGAGGAAATGCGCGCTTTGCAAGCCCAAATCCAGCCCAAAGCCCCCCATAACCCCATCTTTGCCTTCCCGCGCATTGTTTTTCATGAAATCACCAAATCGGCTATTTTACACGCGCTCAAGCACCCTAAAACCCTAGATATACATAAAATTAACGCCCAACTAGCCCGCAGACTTCTAGATCGCATTGTGGGCTTTAGTTTGAGTTCTCTACTAGCCTCTAAAATTTCTAGGGGCTTGAGCGCTGGGCGGGTGCAAAGCGCTGCGCTCAAACTCATCGTGGATCGCGAACGCGAGATACAAGCTTTTAAACCCATTACTTATTACCAAATTGAGGGGGTCATGGGGGGGGTTAAGGTGGAGTTGCAAAGCTACCAGCACGAAAAGCTCAAAAAACAAGCTCTTAGGGATTTGCAAAAAGCCTTAGAAATGGTGGCTAAATTGCGCGATCAAAGCTACCAAGTTAGCAACATCGATACCAAAGAGAAAAACACCCCCACGCCCCCTCCCTTTATGACCTCAACCCTGCAACAAAGCGCCTCCAGCCAACTGGGCTATAGCCCCTCAAAAACCATGAGCATTGCCCAAAAACTCTATGAGGGGGTAATGACCCCGCAGGGGGCTAGCGGGGTGATCACCTATATGCGCACAGATAGCCTCAACATCGCCAAAGAGGCTATAGAGGGCGCGCGCGCCTTTATTGAAAAAACTTATGGCGCGCCCTTTTTACCCAAAAAGCCCAAAACTTACACCTCCAAAAACAAGAGCGCTCAAGAAGCCCATGAGGCGATTCGCCCCACTAATTTAGACTTCACCCCCAGCGTGGCTAAAGCCTATCTCAAGCCTGAAGAGCATAAGGTCTATACCTTGATTTACCAACGCTTTTTAGCCTCCCAAATGAGCGATGCGCGTTTTGAAAACCAAAGCGTGTATTTTGCTAATGAAAAGCTAGGGGCGATCTTTAAAGCCAGTGGGCGCAAGTTGCTCTTTGAGGGTTTTTACAAAGTTTTAGGCGAGGTGGATAAGGACATGCTCTTGCCCGCTTTCAAGCTCCACCAAATAGTGCGCACAGAGGCTTTAGAGGCTAAAGAGTGCACCACCCAGCCCCCCGCGCGCTACTCAGAGGCTTCTTTGATCAAAACTTTAGAGAGTTTGGGCATTGGGCGACCTAGCACCTACGCGCCCACCATCGCCCTACTACTTAGCCGCGACTATGTGTCCTTGCAACAAAAACAGCTCACCCCCACCCCCAGTGCCTTTAGCGTGATTGAGATTTTAGAAACACACTTTAGCCAGATTGTGAATACCACCTTTAGTGCCGGGTTAGAAGACAAATTAGACGCGATTGCTAGCCACCAACTAGGTTGGCAACAAATGCTTTTAGACTTCTACACCCCCTTTATGGCGCAAATTGAGGAGGGCAAGCTCAATATTGTCTCTCAAAAAGTGAGTGTCCCCACAGGAGAGGCATGCCCGCAGTGTGGCGCGGATTTGGTGCAAAGAGTGGGGAGGTATGGGGAGTTTGTGGCATGCAGTGGCTATCCTAAATGCAAATATATCAAGTATGAAGAAAACGCAGATTTGGGCGTGTGTGAGAAGTGCGGCGCGCCCATGGTGAGCAAGAAGGGGCGTTTTGGGGCGTTTGTGGCGTGCAGCGCTTATCCCACTTGTAAAAATATCCGCAACACAGAAACTAAAAACACCCCCCCTCTTGCCAAGTGCCCGCAATGTGGGGGCGATGTGCGCGCCAAAAGAGGTAGAAAGGGGATGTTTTATGGTTGTGATAATTACCCTAGCTGTAAATTCATTTCTAATTACAAACCTGACTCTCAGCCATGTGAGGAGTGTGGGGGCTTGCGTGTGCTCAAAATCTATAAGAAAAAACCCAGCGTGTCAGAGTGTCTAAAATGCCATGCCCAAGAGATAATCCCAAATGAGGAGGCATGAATGGGAATTGTCTTTGGTCCTTTGCAATCCCGGCGTTTTGGGTGGTCTTTGGGGATCGATGTAAGCGGAGAGGTGAAACAATGTAATTTTAATTGCGTTTACTGCGAACTCAAGGCGCACAAGCCTGTAGATAAAATGGCGCATGTGATCCCCCTGCCTGCCCTCTTAGAAGCGGTGCATAACGCCTTACAGATTCACAAAAACACCCCCCTAGATGTGCTCACCACAACTGCCAATGGCGAACCCACACTCTACCCTCATCTCTATGAGTTTATCACCCAACTTCAAACCCCTCCCGGACTTAAGACTTTGATTTTGAGCAATGGATCGCGCTTTGGCGATCCTGAGGTGCAAAAAGCCTTGTTGCGCTATGACATCGTGAAATTCTCTTTGGATGCGGCTGTGCCTAAGGCGTTTGCTAAGGTGGATAAACCCAGCGCAAGCATTTGCCTAGAACATCTCTTAGAGGGGATTGCAGATTTTAGCGCGCGCTATGAGGGCATGTTAGTAGCTGAGGTGTTATTAGTCAAGGGGGTTAATGATAGCTTGGAAAATATCCAAGCTATCGCGCGCTTTTTGCGCCAAATTAGAATTGCGCGCGTGGATTTGAGCACCATCGATCGCCCCCCCTCCCATAATGCTAAACCTTTAAGCCCAGAGGCGTTATTAGCCATCGCAGCGCATTTTGAGGGTTTGCCGGTCAGTTTAGCCCTGCGCGCACACTCCCCTAGCACTCTTGCTTTGCAAATGCTAGACCCATGCGCCTTTTTAGCGTTGCTAGAACGCCGCCCTTTAAGCACACCAGAGGCGCGCAACTACCTCTCAGACAAAGATTTAAACACCCTATTACAAGAGGGAAAGGTGCGCTTGAGAAAAATTGGCGCGCTGGATTTTTACTACCATGCTTAATAAAGCGGGGTCTAGATCGCATATTGCTTGAAAAAGGCGTGCAAGCGCGTGTAAATCTCCTCTGTGCGCGCCTCTATGTCGGTTTGTAGCCAATCGCTTTGGGGGAGTTTGGCTAAATCTTGGGCTTCTAGGAATTTGGATTTAGCGTATTGGGCTTTTTTATCATCAAAATACCCATTGCTGGCTTTGATATTAAGGGGTTTTTCTAGCAATATTTTATTGCCAATGGATTCGATAAAGGGCTTGGCTTTGATCTTGTCCCAGCCGGTGTAATTTTTGCGCCACTGCGTGGTTTGGGGGAAGATGTGCTCGATCTCGCGTTTCTCGCACCCCTCTAGTATTTGCTGTGGGTATTTTAAATATAAATTGAGGGCTAGCAGGGCTTTGGTGAGTTTTTTGCTGGATTGCGCGCCATCAAATTGGGCGCGGAAAGTGCGCTTGTTCTTTGTGCAGAGAAGTTTACCCGCCAAAATATCCTGACTTTGGGCTTGGAAATCCATAGTGCCACTTTGGTATAAGGAAGTGTAGGCGTTGTGAATCAAAGTCTTGAGCTTAATGGTGTTTTTGCTGATCGTATAGAGCAAGAAATGTGCGCACAGACGCATTAAAAGTTCCTCATGGTTTTTGAGATAATCCTTACCCCTATCTAGGCAATACATGTAGTAAGCGCAATCTAAATATTTCCAATGTTCGTTATCGATAAGTCCTAGGACACTATAAAACTGCTTCGATCGAAGAGTATAGCGACTTCCTGCATACCAATACTGCTTGATCTTGGTAATGTTTTGCATGACAACGCCATCTTTTAAAATCCCCCTGTGTTTATCAAGAAAAAAAGATCGCAAGCTAATTTCACGGCTTTTATCTTTATGTTGGGCGCGCACCACATGCATGCAGAGTCTAAATAGAAATTCCATATTAGTTTTATACTCCAACTCTTTCCATTGTTGGAGAAACTCTTGGCGTTCTTGATCTTTTTTGTGGGCGAAAATCACGCTCCTAAAAATGTCTACATCCCTCAAGGGAAGCCCGCGATCATTTAAGGTGTTGAAGACACGCAAAGCGTATTCAAAACGCCTCTCTTCATCATGCCCCTCGCATTCCACAGGAAGCACAATGCAACCATGCAACACACACACGCAAAGATCGCAAAAATCATCGGGATATTCTTTAGCGAATTCATCTAATTGTTGGCAAAAATAGTGGTAATTCTTCTCATAATTAGAGATAATCTCCCCCTCCTCCTCCTGCACCAACCCCTTGTTTTGTAAAATGTCCTGCAATATTCTCCCCCCCACATCGCCCAATGCCTCACTGCGTAAATTAGGGGTGTTATAATGGGGGTTGCCCGTGATTTTATCAATATCCCATAAACAAGAAGCGATGTCATCGATAAGTCTTTTACTCTTAGCGTTATTGCCACTAACCAGCTTGGTATGCATCGCCTTGAGGAGTAACATTAAGGTCGTGGTGCGCTGTTGCCCATCGACGATGTGCTGTTCTCTATTGAGCGGATACATCACCATAGAACCTAGAAAATAAGGGTTTTCCTCAAAAAGATGAGGGCTGTTTTCTTTGCCATCTAAAAAGAACGCCAAAATATCTTCCCAAAGCTGTTCGCACTGCTCTTCTTCCCAGACATAGGGTCTTTGGTAGGGGGGAATCACAAACTTATTTTTAGAGAGATGCTCCAAGACACTCTTTTGCTCTGTTTTCATTGTAATCACAAGTGCCTCCTTTAGCCAAGTAAGCCATGCTAATGCGCCCTTGCTTAAAGCGCACTTACTAAGCGCGCCCCCTAAATCCTACAAACTTGACTACACACACCAAAATAAGGAGTCAGCAGCAAGGATCATAAGCCCTTTTAGCGCGCTTTTGGGCACTAAAAGAGGTGGAATTACTCAAATCCCCATGCCCTTAGCCACCTTAGAGCCAGCGACTTTAATTTTTTCCATAGAGTCTTTGCTCTCACAAGAGAGCGCGACTGTTTTGTCTGCCTCCTGTGTCCCCGCATCGATGTTAACCACCACTTGCGCGGTGATTTCAAAAATCGCGCTAATAATGCCCCCAATTTCTGCTACCGATTTGCCTGTGCGCTCGGCTAATTTGCGCACTTCATCAGCCACCACCGCAAAACCTCTGCCATGCTCACCTGCCCGGGCGGCTTCAATGGCGGCATTGAGGGCTAATAAATTGGTTTGATCGGCGATGTCCTTAATGGTCTGGGTGATGCTAGAAATGGATTCAGATTGGCTTTTGAGCGTGCTCACTAGGTCCGCGCTGTTTTTCATGGTCTCTGCTACGCCTTGGATACTCTGCGTGGTTTTTTCGATCACCGCGACTCCATGGTCGGTCAAGTCTTGATTTTCTTTGATCAAATCTAAGGTCATTAGAATCTTTTCCTCTTTGGGGGTTACATCCCAAGCAAATTTGATAATCTTGTAAATCTTGCCCTCAGTGTTAAAAACCGGGTTATAACTGGCTTCTAAATACACCTTTTTCCCCTTTTTATTGAGGCGCACAAAGGTGCCACGGGTAAAGTCCCCAGCGATTAAGCGATCCCAAAAGGCTTCGTATTCCGGGCTTTTCACATACTCAGATTCACAAAACATGGCATGCTTCTTCCCCTTGATTTCCTCTAGACTATAGCCCATGAGGTCTAAAAAGTTGTCATTAGCCATGAGGACTTGGCGTTCTGTGTCAAACTCAATTAGAGCCATGCTCACCAAAGCGGCGTTGTAGATGGATTTCAAGTCATTGAGCTCGAGAATTTTACTGGTTACATCTGTGGCGAATTTCACCACCTTGATAACCTTGCCTTGCGCGTCTAAAATGGGGTTATAGGTGGCTTCTAAGTAAAGGGGTTTTTTCTCTTTAGTGAGGCGTTTGAAAGTGCCTATTTTGAAAAGCCCATTGGCTAAATCTTGCCAAGCATGCGCGTATTTAGGGGAACGCACAGATTCAGGATCGCAAAACATGCTGTGGTGCTTGCCCCTCACTTCTTCCAAGCTATAGCCCATGAGCCTTAAAAAGTTATCATTGGCTTCGAGCACCACCCCAGAGGGGTCAAATGCGATCACGGCCATGGATTTATGGATAGCTGTAAAAATGCCCTCTAAATCGGCGTTCTTTGTGCGCAGCGCAACGATGAGCTGTTCTTGTTCTGCGCTGTGTTGTTGCTGGTGCCCCACATTGAAAAAACCCATGCTAGCCTCCTAAAATGATTTTACTTTTGAGAATTTTAGCTAGAAAGTCGTTATAGAAATCTTATAAGCGCGCAAAGATAAAATACGGAGGGATACGCACAACTTCAAAGGGCAATACAGGAGTAAAGGATCTCTGCTTTACCAAACCTCTCAATGCGGGGTTTTGTGCTTAAAGCCCCAAAATACCAATACCGCCACCACATTAGCCACAGCCAGAAAGATAATGGCAAAAAATAGAATGTAGTCGTGGTTAGCAGACATATCTGGGTAAAAATGCTTGCCTAAGGTCTTTGCACCATCCACAATGGGAGTGATCAAAATCCATGCCAGAAACCCAGAGAGCAAAGCACTCATGCTATGCCAGGATAGGAAGGTAGTCTTTTGAGCTTCAGGAGCGCAAGCCTGCCAATAGGCTAGATCAATGGCATCAACAATCACTTCTAGGATACTGCAAAGTATTAAAAAGGGGACAATCGCCCAAAAATTGATGGGTAAAATTTTAGTGAGCACCAGCACAAAAGCAATGATGAGCACAAAGCCTTGAGAGAGAGTTAGCAAAAGCACGGCGCGAACTTTGCGCTTTACATTGCCAATAGCCGAGATGATGAAACTCCCCCCTAAAGACCCCGCTGTCAGCAAGCCTATTAAAAGCCCCGTAATCTCAGAAGAAAAGAGATCGATGCTCACGGGCAAGATGATTTTATTAGCGATCCCAGCAAAGATATTGGCGATTAAAGCAAAAATAGCATAAGCAAAAATGGGGTGGGATCGCAAAATCTTAAACCCCCCTAGAAAGGAGACACTGGGGGTTGTGGCTACTGGGCTTGAGTTACTATTCTTAGCCCATAGCCAATCTATACAACACAAAAACGCAAGCAGGGCGCACCCTAGTTGGATCAAAGCTAGATTAGCGATGCCCAAA
Source organism: Helicobacter sp. L8 (assembly GCF_003660355.1). Taxonomy (NCBI): domain Bacteria; kingdom Pseudomonadati; phylum Campylobacterota; class Epsilonproteobacteria; order Campylobacterales; family Helicobacteraceae; genus Helicobacter; species Helicobacter sp. L8. The sequence continues at coordinate 139,869 of NZ_QXQR01000003.1, read as the reverse complement.
GGTTTTAATAAGAACCCCGCTAGAATGGGGGCGATGAGAGTGGCGCTAAAATAGGAGGCTTTGATCAAACCATTGACGCGCTCGTAATTCTTAGATGTGGCAAAGGACATTTGTATACTCTTACTCGTAGGTCCTAGCAACGCCCCCCTACACCATGAATCACAAGGATCAGAATTAGAAAATAAAAATTCATCTGCGCTTTTAAAATGAAATATTGCATGACGCTTAAGGCGATCAAACAGAGACGAAATATTTGCACGCTGAATTTGGGGTTATAACGCTCCATGAGCGCGCCCACTTTGGGCAAAGGGCAGGGCAATCAGGGAAGATAGCATCATAAAAAAGCCCAGCTGGCGAATTGGGCAATGGAGCCCGAGCTTTCATAGACCCACAACATCAGCCCTACGCTAAAGATAGAACCCCCTAGCGCGTAGATGAAGGTAGAGAGTAGATAGCGTAGTAACACTAAGCGACCTTTGAGCCATCATTAAAAAGTAGACTCTCCCGTGGATGAACACGGGCTTGTTGGTGGTGGATGGACATCACTGCCCTTGGCGCACCCGCGTAATACTTTGCCCCCCCAAGCCATAATTATCCGTGTCGATCTCTTCAATGATCACCACGGTGGAAGCCTTGTTTTTATTGAGGACTTGGACTAATACATCTGTAACCCCGGCGATCAACGCCTCTTTTTGCTCTTTAGTGGGACCATCTTCTTTGGTGATTTTAATATTGACAAAGGGCACAATCTCTCCTTAGCAAGCTATTGGATACGATTCTAACATTTGCATGTTAATATGGCGCACAAGATTTATCTACCATGAAAACGCGGATCTCACCTGCTTTTTTAATAATCTGCCCTTTGCATGGGCATGGGCGTGGCGTTTTTAGCGGGGTTGGCTTCTAGGGCTTTGGTGGTGTTGGCTACTCCTTTGTCCTTAAGTCTTGTTAAGAGAAAAGCGATCGAGCGCGAGCGGTTGGATAAAAAATTAATGATAATTAAAATACCCGTGTATCTCTTGTGGCAATTAGACAAATAACCTGCCGGTTAGCATCAATGTAATTTCTGCCATTTTTCTAACGCTAAAGTCGCATCCTTGTTCTCAAATTCTACCGCTTTTTTCAAATACCCTAAACCCAGTTTTTCATCTTTGGCTGTGCCCAAGCCCTCTAAGTAGGCTTGAGCTAGAGCATAAAGAGTTTTGCCTAGAGTTTGGGTATCTATTTTAGATTGTTTAGCGCGCTTATAGTCAAAGTCGCTAGGGTGTAAGAGTTTAAGATCACACACTTTATAATGCGAATCAATGTTCAAGCTCAGTTGCCACTTATCGCTCGTGTCGTGTTCAAATTTTGTTCGCGAAGCGGGCATGCACCCTTTGGCAAATAACAAGATATTTTGATACAACTTGAATTTAGGGGCGGAGGGATCGCCCTGCTCGATAACATGGCGTGCTTTTAACGCGTGGGTGTTGATCAAAAAAGCGAGCTGGAAAACGCATAAAAAGCGCGATTGGCTAAATCATTGAAAGTTTGGTGCGCATAATTATCAGCCACAGAGCGATCCACTGTCCAGAGAATCTCACCATTCCACATTGGCATGCGATAATAACCACTCAACACATAGCGCAATCCTAAAAAACGATCAAAACCCAAGCCGTAGTAAAGACCTGCTTGGTTAAAGTCCTGCTTCACTCCCTTGCCCTCAAAATATAAATCAGCCAAGAGAAAGGTTCCCATAATGCTGTGCAAATTGCTAGCTTGGCTATACAGCCTAGCAGCCCTTTTGTAATCTTGGCGCTTCTTGGCTTGCTTGGCTAGTTCTAGTAAGCGATCCATATCTTTAAGCGCGTCTTGGTTTTGCAAATCCACGGCACTTGCTAAAAATTGCTGGGCTTTTTTAGGGTTTTTGGGCACGATTTTGCCCTTTTTATAAGCCTTGCCTACATAGTAAAGCGCATCGCTTAATTGAGGAATGTCCTCAAAGCGATTCCACCCATAGTCATAAGAGGAGTAGGAGCCAAGTAACTTAAGACACCGCTTGTGTCCAAAGCGCCAATCTTTAGAGATAGGATAGCAGGCATTATCAGCCTTATAGACCAATACTCTTTGGTAGAGATCAAAGGCTTTTTTAGGGTTTTTGGGTGTCCCTAAACCCTTAGCATACATGCCCGCTAATTTAAAGCCCGCGCGTATTGCGGCCTCATACTCATAAGAACCATCCCCCACTGTGTAACCTTGTGGAATGGGACCTATAAAATTTAAGATAGCCTTCTGGTAGTAAAATTTGGCTTTGGCATAATTACGCTTTATCCCCCCATCCCCAGCTAAATAGCGATCTGCTAAAAACTCTGCCCCCATCGCGCTGCCCGCTTGATTGAGCTTGTGGTATATCCTCAGCGCTTTTTTATACTCCTTATTGTCAAAGGCGATCCAACCATCTTTCATCATGTATTCATAGGATGTTGGGCTAGATTTAGCCCACCCTACACTTAAAAACACCCACAACGCCCACAACACCCCTTTGAACACAATGCGTCCTTTTTGCGCGCATTATAACTAAAGCAGACAAATTTCAAATCTACTTATAAACTAGAAAGTATTTTAAATATATTACTTTATTAAAGTTTAGTCTATATATATAAAGTTATGGGATAAAAATCCCTAAATTTTAGCAATATTTGAAAAGTAATGCTAAATTTTGCAAATTTCATGCTATAATGCGCTTGGTTTAAAACATGGCAAGAAAGGTTAGTGAATGGGTGCTAAAAAAGAGTGGCTCTTAGAAGCGTGCATTAGAGCGTATTTGAATAGCCACACGCCCATTGGCTCAGAGAGTTTGCGCCTTTTTTTACGCGCCCACCAAAATAAGCACATCTCCTCAGCGACCATCCGCAACCACTTCAAACGGCTCACCAAACAAGGGGTGTTGTGCCAAAGCCATAGCAGTGCGGGGCGCATCCCCACAAATCAAGCACTCAAAGATTATTGGCGCGCCAAACTCAACCCCTATACCCCCCTAGAGGTGGATTTGAGCCGTTTAGAACAAGCCAGCGCGCGTTATGGGATTTGTAGCATTGTGGAACTCTATGAAAAGGCGCGCTTGCAAGCCGTGCACAACCACGCGCACAAGTGGTTGATCTTGGATTTTGGGGCGTTGCAAATCTCTTTGGACTACCACAGGAAATTAGAGGGCTTTATCAGCGCGCTAATTGGACTAGAATGCCAAGCGATTCGCCAGATCGCCCTCTCTGTGTGCGCCATGCGCTTGGCTAGGCAGATCGAGCATTTCTACCAAAAGCGGCTTTATTTTGGGTTGGGGTTTTTGATCCCCTTGAGCGCTCAAGGGGATCAAGGGCTTTTGCTAGAGATGTTGGGGGGGCGCATTTTTAGGTATTTAAAAGAGGGCTTGTATTTTGAAAGTCTATTGCCCTTGGTTTTTTAGGGGTGCTGCAACCCATTAAAACCCAAGGGGAGGAGACAAAAATGCTATGCGTGGGGGGGTTGGAGCAGAATTTTGAGGGCTTCTACCACGCCATCGCGCATGCATCTTAATAAAGGGAGAACATGGAAGAACAACCAGAAGAAACACAGCAACTAGAGAGCACCCCTCAAGAGGAGGCACCCCCGCTGGGCATTGACTACCAAGCCAAATTCAAAGAGGCGCAGGATTTGTATGTGCGCACCCATGCGGATTTTGAAAACGCCAAGAAAAGGCTAGAGAGAGACAAGGCGATGGCTTTAGAATACGCCTATGAAAAGATCGCTAGCGATCTCTTGCCCGTGATTGACGCGTTGCATGCCGCCTTGCAGAGCGCGCAAAAAGAAGAGGAAAGCAGAGAGGCACAGCCCATCTCTAAGGGCTTAGAACTCACCTTGCATAAAATGCACGAAGTGTTGGCTAAACATGGCATTGAGTGCGTGGAGTGCGCGGCGGAATTTGACCCCAGCGTGCACAATGCGGTCATGCATGTGAGCGCAGAACACAAGCAAGAGGGGGAGATTGTGGAGGTGTTTCAAAAAGGCTACAAATATAAAGAGCGTTTGTTGCGCCCTGCGATGGTGAGCATCGCTAAAAATACTTAATCTTAACACAAAGGATACAACATGGCAAAAGTGATCGGCATTGATCTAGGCACAACCAACTCCGCGATGGCGGTTTATGAGGGCAATGAGGCAAAAATCATCGCCAATAAAGAGGGCAAAAACACCACCCCCTCTATTGTGGCTTTCACAGACAAGGGAGAGATTTTAGTGGGCGAGAGCGCCAAGCGCCAAGCCATCACCAACCCTGAAAAAACAATCTACTCTATCAAGCGCATCATGGGCTTGATGAGCAATGAGGACAAAGCCCAAGAGGCAAAAAAACGCCTGCCCTATAAGATTGTGGATCGCAATGGGGCATGCGCCATTGAGATCGCCGGCAAGATCTACACCCCCCAGGAGATTTCTGCCAAAATTTTGATGAAGCTCAAAGAGGATGCGCAAAGCTACTTGGGCGAAGAGGTCAATGAAGCGGTGATCACCGTGCCCGCCTATTTCAATGACAGCCAAAGAAAAGCCACCAAAGAGGCAGGCACAATCGCTGGGCTAAATGTCTTGCGCATCATCAACGAGCCCACTTCTGCGGCTTTGGCTTATGGCTTGGACAAAAAAGAGTCTGAAAAAATCATGGTCTATGATTTGGGCGGGGGCACTTTTGATGTGACCGTGTTAGAAACCGGGGACAATGTGGTAGAAGTGCTTGCCACAGGCGGGGATGCGTTTTTGGGCGGGGATGACTTTGACAACCGCATCATTGACTTCATCGCCAAAGAATTTCAAAGCGAAAGCGGGATCGACATCAAAAAGGACATCATGGCTTTGCAACGCTTGAAAGAAGCGAGCGAAAACGCCAAAAAGGAGCTCAGTTCGGCTAACGAAACCGAAATCAATTTGCCCTTCATCACCGCAGATGCCAGCGGACCTAAACACTTGGTGAAAAAACTCAGCCGCGCTAAATTTGAAAGTCTCATTGAGGATCTCATTGAGGAGACCATTAGCAAGATTGATAGCGTGATCGAAGATGCCGGCTTGAGCAAGGCAGACATCGCTGAGGTGGTGTTGGTGGGCGGTTCTACGCGTATCCCCAAAGTCCAAGAGAGGGTCAAAAGCTTCATCAACAAAGAGCTCAATAAGTCCGTCAATCCCGATGAAGTTGTGGCGGTAGGAGCGAGCATCCAAGCAGGCGTGCTCAAAGGCGATGTCAAAGATGTCTTGCTCTTAGATGTGATCCCACTTAGTCTTGGCATTGAAACCTTGGGGGGCGTGATGACAAAGGTCATTGAAAAGGGCACTACCATCCCGGCTAAAAAAGCCCAAGTTTTCTCCACGGCTGAGGACAACCAACCCGCCGTCTCTATTCTAGTCTTGCAGGGTGAGAGAGAATTTGCCAAAGACAACAAATCTTTGGGCAAATTTGACTTGACCGGGATTGCCCCAGCCCCCCGTGGTGTGCCCCAAATTGAGGTTACCTTTGACATTGATGCCAATGGGATTTTGACCGTTTCAGCCAAAGACAAAAATACCGGCAAATCCCAAGAGATCAAAATCTCTGGCTCAAGTGGTTTGAGCGAGAGTGAGATCGAAAAAATGGTCAAAGACGCGGAGTTGCACAAAGAGGAGGATGCGCGCCGTAAAGCGGTGGTAGAGGCTAAAAACCAAGCCGAAAGCTTGGCGCACCAAACCAAAAAAAGCCTAGAGGAGCACAAAGCCAATCTAGAATCTAGCGAGGTGGAGAAAATCCAAGCCGCTTTGGACGACTTAGAGAGCGCGCTCAAGGATGAAAACGCCACCAAAGAGATGTTGGAGGCTAAGATGAAGCGCTTGGGCGAGGTTTCAGCCAAACTCACCGAGGCGATGATGAAGAAGGATCAAAACGCCCAGCAAAGCAAGAAAAAAGATGAGGATGTGATCGATGCGGAAGTGGAGGACGCTAGAAGGTAGCCATCAAGCAACTATGCAAACCTACAGCCAACGCCCCACCCACTAGGGGGGCGATAAAGGGGATGTAGCTGTAAGCAAAATCGGGGGACACTTTCAAGGGCAGGAGGGCTAGCACAATCCTAGGTCCCATGTCCCTAGCCGGGTTGATCGCATACCCGGTGGTAGAACCCAAAGACAACCCAATCGCCCACACCAATAGCGCTACAGGTAGTGCCCCCAAACTCCCCAAGCCGATCTTAGCGCTGGGGTCTTGGGTGTGGATGGAGGGGTCGCTAAAATGCAAGATCACAAAGATCAGCACAAAGGCTCCGATTAACTCACTCAAAAAATTAGACATGGGGTTTCTAAGGGCTGGCTCCGTGCAAAAGCACGCCCGTTTAGCCGAAGCGTCCTTGGTGATCTTAAAATGTTCGTAATAAAGCGCATACACCAGCAAGGCTCCTAACATCGCGCCTAAAAATTCCCCACTGAGGTATAGGGGCAAATGCGCCCAACTCACTTTACCCAGCAAAACTAAACTGAGTGTTACCACCGGGTTTAAATGCGCCCCGCTATGAGGTCCAGCCACCACCACCCCCACAAAGACAGCAAAACCCCATGCCGTGGTGATCACCATCCACTGGGCAGCCCCTGCCCCCCCGCACTTTGTGCCCTCCAAACAGCATGCAGCCACCACCCCATTACCCAGCAAGATCATTAAAGCCGTCCCCAAGAGTTCGTAAAGAAAAATCTCCATGCTCCACCCCTTAAGCCAACCAATGCCTAGAGGCTTGCACTGCCTTATCCCAAAAACGCAACATCTCCTTGATCTTCTCCCTGTCTAGCTGGGGGTTAAAGATTTGCTGGATTGCCCATAGGGACTGAATTTCTTCTAAATTCCGGTAAAAACCCACGGCTAGCCCAGCCAAATAGCCCGCACCCAGCGCGGTGGTTTCAATATTTTGGGGGCGCACGATTTGCGCATCGCAAATATCCGCTTGGATTTGCATCAAACAATCGCTTGCGCTAGCCCCCCCATCTACGCGGATCTGCTTAGCTTGCGTGCGCGCGTCCTTTTGCATTTCTTGGATAATATCACGCACCTGAAAGGCGATCCCCTCTAGGATCGCGCGCGCAATGTGCCCATCTGTCGTGCCACGCGTGATCCCAAAAATACTTCCCCTAGCGTATTGATCCCAGTAAGGCGCGCCTAAACCCGTAAAAGCGGGCACGATATACACCCCCCCATTGTCTTGCACCTTAGTAGCTAGGTTATTAATGTCTGCAGCGCTATCAATCATGCGCACCCCATCACGCAACCACTGGATAGCCGCCCCGCCCACAAATACCCCCCCCTCTAGAGCGTAGCTGGTTTTCCCTCCCACTTGCCAAGCGATGGTGCTTAGTAAATTGTTTTGGCTGCTTACGGGCTTATCCCCAGTGTGCATGAGCAAAAAACAACCCGTGCCATAGGTGCTTTTGATAAGTCCGGGCTCCGTGCACATCTGCCCAAATAAGGCAGCTTGTTGATCTCCAGCCATTCCGGCAATGGGGATGGCGCACTCCACCCAGCGCGTGGCGGTGTGCCCATAGACTTCACTAGAGGATTTGACTTCTGGTAAAAGCGCAGCAGGGATATCAAAGAATTCTAGAAGTTCTGTGTCCCATTGCAAGGTGTGGATATTATAAAGCATGGTGCGGCTAGCATTGCTAGGATCAGTGGCGTGCACTTGGTGGCGGGTGAGATTGTAGAGTAACCACGAATCAATAGTCCCAAAACACAGATCGCCCGCTTGGGCTTTGGCGCGCGCCCCGGGCACATGTTCTAACAACCACTGGATTTTAGTCGCCGAAAAATACGCGTCCACCACTAGACCGGTCTTGTCATAAATCCATTGTTTTCGCGTCTTTTTTAAGGCTTCGCACACATCGGCGGTGCGGTGATCTTGCCACACGATGGCGTTGTAAATGGGTTGCGCGCTGGCGCGATCCCAAATAACAGTCGTTTCGCGTTGGTTGGTGATCCCAATGGCAGCGATATGCTTGGCATCTAAATTGGCTTGGGCTAAAGCCTCTGTGAGCGTGGCAATCTGGCTAGCCCAAATTTCTTTAGGGTCGTGTTCCACCCAACCGGGCTTGGGAAAAATCTGTTTGAAAGGCTTTTGCGCCATAGAAACAACACGCCCCTGCTTGTCAAAAATCAAGGTGCGCGAGGAAGTGGTGCCCTGATCTAGGGCCATTAAATAGGCTGGCATAATTCTCCTTATTCCAAGATGTAGGCGCGCGCAAGAGCTTGGAAGTCTGCGATCTCTTGGGTGGTCTTCTCCACACTCCAGCCCCAATACTCGCCTATGAACTGCCCCACAGACATGGCGCAACCATAAGCGGCACGCGCGTCCAAGAGCAAGAGGCGTATACGCCTTGAGAGCACATCTTCTAAACTATAAGCCATCTCATGTTCTAGTGCCCAAAACACTTGCGCATAACTATAGGGGTAATTAGGGTGGATGGGGCGCGCAAGAGCGGGGTTGGTGCGCTCCAACTCTAAGAGGGCTTGGGCTTGGCTACCATAGACTTTTAAGCGTGAATCTAGCGCATCTGTGGTGTAGGCATATAGCTTTAAAGTTTGGGTTTGGCAAGTTTTAGGGGGGAGTAAACCCTGTTTGATGCACGCATCTAGGGTTTCTTGTGCCATACGCCTATAGGTTGTCCACTTGCCCCCGTTCAAATGCACCAAGCCACTAGGGGCGATGTAAATTTTATGACTCCTAGAAATCTGTTTGGTCGCGCGCGCGTGGTTGGAAGAAATCAAGGGTCTAAGCCCCACAAAGACAGAGAGCACATCTTGTCTTTTAGGGGGCTGTTCTAAATACTGGGCTAGAGTGTCTAGAAGAAAGTCAACTTCTTCTTCTAGGGGGAGGGGGTTGTAGCTGACTTCTTGGATGGGGGTGTCTGTTGTGCCCACCAGCAATTTACCATGCCAAGGAATGGCAAATAACACGCGCCCATCAGGGGTCTTAGGAATCATCAACGCGTGCTTGGAGGGCAGGAATTTAGAATCTAGCACAAGGTGGATACCTTGACTGGGGGTGATCTGGTTTTGCGTGGTGCTGGGGTCCATTTGGTTGATAGCTTGGCTAAATACCCCTGTGGCGTTGATCACGCATGGGGCGTGCAAGGTAAAAGTTTGCTCCCCTAAGCGATCCTGCGCACCCACCCCACAAATCTTTTGATCCGCGTCAAAGAGGAGGCGATCTGCTGGCATGTAATTGAGTAAGCTAGCCCCATGCGCATGCGCGCTCAACGCCAAAGTGATCCCCAATCTAGCGTCATCAAATTGCCCATCATAATAGCGCACGGCGTGCTGGCATGCTTGAGGACGCACCCCGGGCAACAAGCCATCGGGCTTAAAAATGACATCCGTGCCATGCGCCTGCCACTTGCCCGCCATTAAAGCGTAGAGTTTTAAGCCTAGCCCATAAAAAAGTGTGTGCCCCCAGTGGGCGCACGGGATCACAAAGCCCTGCCACGCGCACAAATGTGGGGCGTTTTCGATCAAAGCTCCTCGTTCGTGCAGGGCTTCATACACTAGGCTAAAATCCCCCTGGGCTAGGTAGCGCACCCCCCCATGCAAGAGTTTGGTAGAACGGCTCGAAGTGCCCTGAGTGAAATCGCGCGCTTCTAATAGGAGGGTCTTATACCCCCGCGTTGCTCCATCTAGGGCTAGCCCCAAGCCACTTGCCCCCCCTCCAATGATGATCAAATCCCATTTGCTCTCTTGTAGGTTCTCTATCTGTCTTGCGCGTTGCATCAAAGCCCCAACTTTATGATACTGAAGTGTTGGGTGTGATGGTTAACTAAATGTTAATAGCATCTTGACACTCCCATACTTTTATGCCACCATGGGCAATATTGACACTAGGATTACCATGTTGTTATTTAGATTAAGGCGTTTTGTGGGGTTATTGGTGTGCCTTGCGGGTGCTTTGGGCGCGGAGAAAAATGGGGTGTTTGTGGGGGGCGGATTTGTCTATTCACACTTCACACGGGTATGGGATTTTAAAATGGTGATGGAGAATATTTACGAGCCTTTTGCGCCCGTTCCTAAGGTGGGTGCTACCATTACCGGGGGCAATTCGCACACGGGCGCGCTTTATGGGGGCAATTTACAGGTGGGTTATAAACAATTCTTTGGCAAGCCAAAACTCTTTGGGTTACGCTACTTCGCTTTTGCAAGCGCGCAAGGGGGGAATTATTCCTACCTCACTTTCAATGCCAAAGCCCAGAGTATCAACGCCACCCAAAGCGCGGCGGTTTTCTTCTATGGAGCGGGGATGGATTTGCTGGCTAATTTCTATGATAAGAATGATCAGAGTTTTGGCATGTTTGTGGGGGGGATTTTAGGAGGGGAGAGTTGGCTACTGGGCAAGAGTTACGCTAGCAATAAAACCTGCCAAACCCAGCTACCCCTCCAAGCGCGCCAATGCGTGAGCGCAGACGCGGTGTGGGAAAATCAGGCGACCATGATGGAATCTAGGGGCAATCAAGCCAAGTATTATAAAATACCCAGCTTCCAAGTGGCGATTCAAGCGGGCTTGAGGGTGCATTTGACCAAACACCAAGGCTTTGAGGTGGGGGTGCGCTACCCCTTTATCCCCCACCCCTATTATAAGGAGGTGGATAAGAATAAGTGGGGGAATTATGGAAGGGGGGGATCAGCGCATATCACCCTACAACGCAAATTAGTCTTGTTTGCCAACTACATTTATAATTTCTGATCTAGGGCATGAGGAGTCTTTGATGTGGAAATCTGTGGGGCGTTTGTTGTGGGGGTTGGTGGCTCTTTTGGGGGCGGTGTGTTTGGGGGTATTAGCCTTGCACAGGGGCGAGAGCATTAACACGCTGTGGCTGGTGTGTGCGGCGATCTGCATTTACTCTCTAGGCTATCGCTTTTATAGCCATTTTGTCGCCTATAAGGTGCTAGGCTTAGATGATACGCGCGCTACACCCGCCTGTGTGCGCAATGACGGGCGCGACTATGTCCCCACTAATCCGGTCGTGATGTTTGGACATCACTTTGCAGCCATTGCAGGGGCAGGACCCTTAGTGGGACCCATTTTAGCCGCGCAAATGGGTTACCTGCCCTCTGTGCTGTGGATTTTAATTGGGAGTGTTTTAGGGGGCTGTGTGCACGATTTTGTGGCGTTGTTTTGTTCTGTGCGGCGCGATGGGAAGTCTTTGGGCGAAATGATCAAAGAAGAAATGGGAGCGGTGGTGGGCTGGTTTGCCATGTTGGGGATTTTGGGGATCATGGTTATTCTCATCGCGGTCTTGGCGATGGTGGTTGTCAAAGCCTTAGCCCACTCCCCTTGGGGGCTTTTTACCATCGCTTGCACCATTCCCATCGCTATTTTAATGGGGCTTTACATGCGCTTTTTGCGCCCGGGCAAGGTGCTAGAGAGTTCACTCTTGGGCTTTGTGTTCTTACTCTTGGCAATCTACTATGGCAAAATAGTAGCCAATGACCCCGTGCTGGCTTCTTATTTCACCCTAACAGAGGGCAGTTTGGCATGGCTCATTATTGCCTATGGTTTTGTGGCGGCTATTTTACCCGTGTGGTTCTTGCTTGCCCCTAGGGATTATTTGAGCACTTTTTTAAAGATCGGGGTGATCTTGATCTTAGCTGGGGCGATCATCATCGTCGCCCCACCCTTGCAAATCCCCAAGATCACGCATTTTGTAGATGGGAGCGGACCCGTGTTTGCCGGCGCGCTTTTCCCCTTTCTCTTTATCACAATCGCCTGCGGGACGATTAGTGGTTTTCACTCTTTGATCGCCTCAGGCACCACGCCCAAGATGATCGCCAAAGAAAGCCATGCGCGCTTTGTAGGCTATGGCGCTATGCTTATGGAGTCCATTGTGGCGATCATGGCTTTATTGATGGCTGCGATTTTGCACCCCGGGTTGTATTTTGCAATCAACGCACCCGCTAGTACCATAGGTCATGACATCGCCCAAGCCGCTAAGGTGATTAGCTCTTGGGGCTTTTCTATCACCCCCCAAGAGATCGCCCAGATCGCGCACAACATCGGTGAACAGAGTATTTTGAGCCGCACAGGGGGCGCGCCTACCTTTGCTATTGGGCTTAGTATGGTGGTTTATGAGCTTGTGGGTGATCCTAGTGTGATGGCTTTTTGGTACCACTTTGCTATTCTCTTTGAAGCCTTGTTTATCCTCACAGCTGTAGATGCGGGCACGCGCACGGCACGCTTTATGATTCAAGACATCTTAGGGCATCTCTACAAGCCCTTAGGCAACACCAAGTCCTATAGCGCGGGGATTTTTGCGACTTTGGTGTGTGTAGCTCTCTGGGGGCATTTTGTGCACCAAGCCACTATCGATCCCAAGGGGGGTATTTACACGCTTTGGCCCCTCTTTGGGGTGAGTAACCAAATGTTAGCTGGCATGGCTCTTTTGCTAGGCACCACTATTCTTTTTAAAATGCAACGCTTTAAATACGCGCTAGTAACGGCAATTCCGGCCGCCTTGATTTTGGGGATCACCCTTTATAGCGGGGTGCTAAAGGTGTTGCCTAGGGGGAGTGATAGCGTGTTAAACCATGTTTCTCATGTCGCCACTATCCAAACCCTTGTTGAAAAATTAGCGACTACCAACGATCCTAAGCAAATTAGTCTGCTTAAACACACCATCGCCAACCACACCATAGACGCGCTTTTGTGCGTGTTTTTCATGTTAGTGGCTTTCATGGTGCTTATAGCGAGTGTGCGTATTTGTTACCGGGCTTATAGGGGGCATATAAGCCCACCTTTGGCTGAAGCCCCCTTTGTAGCTGTGCCTTAACTTTGGTTATGTTAGAATAAAAATAAAAGAAAGGCTTGGCATGGATCTTCATAATAGTGATGCGGATGTGCGAAAATTCTTGGAATTTTGCAAAGAAAAGGAGGTAGAGTTTGTAGACTTTAGGTTTACCGATGTCAAGGGCACTTGGAATCACATCGGGTATTCTTTTAGCAGTGTGGATGAGGATTTATTGCAACAAGGCATCCCCTTTGATGCGAGTTGTTTTAAGGCATGGCAGAGCATTGACAAGTCTGACATGATTTTACAGCCCGATTTGGTGCGCTACTTCATCGATCCCTTCAGTGCGGATATTACGGCGGTTGTGTTTTGCGATGTGTGGGACATTTACAAGCAACAAGAGTATGAGAAATGCCCTAGGGTGATTGCCAAGCGCGCCCTAAAACACCTTCAAGAGAGCGGGCTGGGAGATATGGCTTACTTTGGGGCAGAAAATGAATTTTTTATCTTTGACTCCATTAAGATGAAAGGGGATGTGAATTGCCAATACTACGAAATTGATAGCGAAGAGGGGGAGTGGAATAGAGCGCGCAGTTTTGAGGGGGGGGTGAATTTTGGGCATCGCACCGGGCGCAAGGGTGGGTATTTGCCCACTCCTCCTACAGATACTATGATGGACTTACGCGCGGAGATCGTCAAGGTGTTAAACCAAGTGGGGCTAGAAACCTATGTCGTGCACCACGAATTAGCCCAAGCACAAGGGGAGATCGGGGTGCGTTTTGGCAATTTGGTAGAGGCGGCTGACAATGTGCAAAAGCTCAAATATGTGGTGAAAATGGTCGCCCATCTCAATGGTAAAACCGCCACTTTCATGCCTAAGCCCTTGCATGGAGACAATGGGAGCGGAATGCACACCCATGTGAGTATTTGGAAAGGGGGAGAGAATCTCTTTTGTGGAGATGTATATAAGAATTTAAGTCAAATGGCGTTGCACTTTTTGGGCGGGGTGTTGCAATACGCTAGAAGTCTAGCCGCCTTTACCAATGCCTCTAGCAACTCCTATAAACGCTTGATCCCCGGGTATGAAGCTCCCTCTATTCTGACCTATTCAGCGCAAAATCGCAGCGCGAGTGTGCGTATCCCCTATGGAGTGAGTGGCAAGGCAACCCGCTTTGAGTTGCGTTTTCCAGATAACTCTTCTAACCCCTACTTAGCCTTTGCGGCGATCTTGATGGCCGGTTTAGATGGGATTCACACTAAGAGCGATCCGGGCGCACCCATGGACATAAATCTCTTCAAGCTCACTTTAGATGAAATTAGGGATCAAGGCATCAAACAATTGCCCCACACCCTGCGTAGTGCTTTAGAAGAGATGTTAGCCCATAAGGACTACTTAAAAAAGGGCGAGGTTTTTACCGAAGAGTTTATCCAAGCTTACCAGAGTTTCAAATTCAAATCCGAGGTGTTTCCTTGGGAGAGCAAGCCTCATCCTTTTGAGTTTGAAACCACCTACTCGTGCTAATGGCTAGGCGCAGAAGGGGCGCGTCTTTTTGGGATAGTGCCAAGAAGTTCAACCTAATGGTGCGCATGTTAAAATTAGCCATGCGCTTTTTAAAAAAACGCTAAGCTTATTAACCATTTTAAGCTAGCATGGCAAAAATTTTTTAAAAAAAGGATTGGTATGTATAAGAAGGTAGTTTTATGCGCTTTTTTAGGAATGGCGGGGCTAGCCTACGCTACAGAACACCATGCAAGCACGGAAAAGTATGTCTACGAATTGCATGAAAAAACCCAACCGCAAAACCACTACACTTTGGCACTAGCTCCCTTGTCCTTGGATTTTAGCAAGAATGTGTCTACAGCCCTGCAAGATAAGTTCACAAAATCCCTGCAGGAGCAATTAGTCCAAATGCTAAAAAATCGGGGTTTTTCTGTGCTGACCTCTGTCAAACTCAGCCCTCAACAGCAAGATGAAACCTTTGCCGTGGTGCATGTGAGTGCTTTTATCAATATTTTAGAAGACACGGACATGAAACTCACCCAAAACAACCAGGGCATTGAAGAAGACTTCACAGACATCTCTGCGGGCTTTTTGCGCCTCAAATTGGTAGAACCCAAGAGCAACAACGCTTTCCACATGGCTAGCATAGAGCTTCCTAGTTTCAAGGTTAAAACCCACACGGTGATCCGCAGGCAACGCACCAGCTCAGGGGGATTCATGCCCGTTAGCCAAAGCGTGTCCGTGCGCGATAAAAACTTTGACAAACACATCGATCAAGTCTTATCTAAGGTGTATGCTAGAAGCATGGCTAAACTCTCCCAAGACCTCATGCCCCAAAACCTCAAGCCCTTCAAACACTTAGTGGAAAACTTCAAGCACGCCAAGTCCAACTAATCCCCCCATGCGCGCCTGTTACAGGAGCGCAAAATCCATACAGAGCAACTCGCGATCCACATAATCGTAAGTGCCCACCACGCGCACTAAATCCCCCTCTTGCAAGGCAGGGAGCTTGTGAAACCACCACAGGACTTTAAGCGATCCGCTCCCATCCTCCAACTCCAAACGCGCGTGCGCTCGATTGCGCCCCATGAAATTATAGTTTTTCAAACGCGCACACACAGCAAATTGGGGTGTTGGGTTGCCCACTCCATAGGGCTCGCCTTGTTTGAGTAAGGCTAAAAACACACTGGAGTGCAAAGTGGCGATGCGATCCACTTCAAAAAGCATGGTGTCTTTCTAGATAGAGCAGGGCGTTTTGGAAATCCTGCTGGCTTTCAAACACCATGCCACAAGCGCGCTTGTGCCCGCCCCCCACTACACCAATCCCATTATTTTGTAAATGCCCCAAGAGGGCGATGAGATCGATCTCTTTGGAGCGCAAGGAAGCTTCGATGCTCTCTTGTTGGTAACGCCAGCACAAACTCAAGCTACTAGCGTGTTGTTCTAAGAGTTGGTTAGCAATCAAACCCATGAGCCCGCGCGCGATCGCCCCACCTGCATGCACCACCACCCCGCACACCACCACTTCTAAATTCTCTTTGGCTTGGGCGATCAGGTTTTTGCGTTGTTGGTGGGCTTGGAGTAAGAGATGTGCGTAATAGGGATTAGCCGTGGGTTTAGAGAGCAAATCCACCACCACGCTACAATGCACACACCCTTCAATGCCGTCCATACGCCCTACAGCGTTGATCGGAGCGATGATGTCCCAACTGAGCATGCCAAGTTTGTAAGTTTGGGGATAAAGGCGGTTTTTAAGCTGGTAAATTTGGGCTAGATTGGCGGGCATGGAGGTTTGTAAGGTTTGATCCATGCGCTTGACTAGGTGGCGGTTATAGGGCTGGCTTAAGTCCATCATATCCCCAATGGTGCTAAGACCGGCTAAAACTTGCATGTAAGTCCAATCTTGAGGGCGCATTTTGATGTGGTAGCGCTTGGCGTAGGCTAACATGAGTAAATAGCCCACACACGCCCCACTAATGCCCTTAAAAGGGTGGTTATCGCTTAAAAGGGGGTGCACAAAAGCATCGCAAGCGGGGATACGCCCCTCTAAAAATTCGTGGTGATCACTCAAGATTAAAGGCGTGTTGCAGGCGCGTAGAAAGGCATACACCTCATCAGGAATGGTTGCGCCATTGTCAATGGTGAGAAATAGGGCATTGTGTAAATCTAGGGGTTTGGCGTGGATAATCCCTTGTGGGGTGTAGGTTTCTTGCACTAGACGCTCTTTGGTGGCATAAGCTTGTAAGAGTTCTACACTCATGCCATAGCTGTCGGTGTTGCGGCGCGGGATAATGTAATTGACAAAGGGGTAAGCTAAGACCTCTTTGAGAAAGAAACATGCTAACGCCGTCCCGCTCATCCCATCGCAATCGTAATCCCCCCCGATGATGATGGGGCGTTGGGCTTTGATAGCTTCGTGCAAGAGGCTTAAGGCTTGGCAAACCGCGCCCATTTCTAACACACTATCTAGGCTGAATTTATGCTTCCCATCGTCTTTAGCGATGTTTTCAATATAGGTAGCAAACGCCTCTAACATCAACGCCCCCGCACATCGCCCCAAAGGCGGATATGCAGACGATCGCTTAAGCGATACCCTCTTTGCAAACACACTGGAGCTAGAGCTTTGGCATGCATTTCTATGCCATGCGTGCCTAAGGGCATAAGATAGATTGGTGGGGGCGCACAGGCTAGATCTTCTAAAATAGAGTCGATCTCAGCCAAGTCTTGATCCAAAGCCTCAGGGCGCACCACGAACTTAAACACCGCGCGCGCATGGCTTAAAATGGCGCGTAAAATTGGGTAATTGAGTCGTTTGGACGCGCTCTCCAAACTAAAACTGAGCTTGACGCTTAGGCTAAAATGCAAAGCCTGCAAACAGGGGTAAAACTCAAAATCCACACTCCCATTGCTCTCCACACTGATAAAATACCCCCGTGCTAAGAGTTTTTCTAGCGCGTCCAAGAGCAAGGGGTTATTAAAATGCAAGGTAGGCTCGCCCCCGGTGAGCACAATATGGGGGAGGTTGGGGGTGGGAGGTGTTAGGGCATCGATGGTGTCTAATAACGCTTGGGAGGTTTGCAAAGCGCGCCACTGCCTAGCATACATAGGGTGCACAGCATACGCGCTATCACAGCCTACAATCTTGCGCCCCTGCTTGAAACTTACCACCCCAAAACCCCGACAGCGTAGATTACACCCCCCCAAGCGCACAAAAATGCTAGGCGTGCCCACATGCGCCCCCTCCCCTTGTAGGCTATAAAAAGCCTCTACTAAGGGCAGTTTCATACGCGTATCAGGGGTAAGGGGCTTATAAAGGGCTTTTTGGGGGGCAAAAGCGCGCAGGCTAACATGGCGTAATAAGCCCTGAGTTTATCTACAAGGGCGGGATCGCGCATCTCTTCTAGAATGCCCGGGGAAAAATCCACACTGTGTAAAGAGATATGCTCCATCAAATCCGGATTTTGCAAATCCTCTTTAAAACTTTGCGCGTAGCCATAATCAGTTTCATGCACACGCACAGAACACACACTCAAGGGGGCTTCACCATTGTGAAACTGTGTAGCGCCCATAATCGCGTCTAAGAAGAGATGGAACATCAGCGCATACCCCTCTGCACTAGGGTTAAAGCCCAACTTGACATAGCGCGCACAAGTGCTAGTGATACACTCCTGAAAATGCGCCTCTTCGCGATCCCAAAAGTGGTGCGCATGATCAAAAGCGTCAATAAAGCTGGCGATCTCATTTTTAAACAGCCCAAAATCCAAGAGCATCCCGGCTCGATCTAATTTATGTGCCTCTACAAACACCTCTAGGGTGTAATTATGCCCATGGATACTGGTAGCGCACCGTTTAGAGGTGCAGTTGCGCACAACATGGCTAGCGCAAAAGTGGAAAGTTCTTCTAATTTGCATGATCTAACGCTTGTAACATGGCATGTAAACGGGGAGTCGTTGGTAATAACGGTAGTGTTCAGACCTAGTGAAATCAATGCGTTTAATGGTGTCCCCAATTAGATCTTCATAGAGTCTATTATACCCACAAGTCTTGCCACTCACACTCCCATCAATGTAAAGCACGCGTTTATTGCGCACATTGTCCCACCAGTCCATGATAAAGTGCGAACCGGCTAACATTTGGCTAGAGGCAGAAAACCCGCTAATGGCATAATAATTCGTGGGCACTTTGGCGCAGTAAAACTGCCCCTCATGCCAATAGCAACGATGCCTTTTGGTGCGCTCGATCAAGGTGTAGTCATAAGTATAAACCGGCTGAGCCATGATATTGCGCACAACCTGGACATAAATGGTGTTCTTGGCTTGAGAGATGGGGTAATCTTGGGGCTTAAAGACATTGTAAAAGCCTAGCTGTTGCAATTGGTAGATGATGAATTGTAGATAATAAGAGCTCACCATGTCCTCTTTGTCATGCACCACCACAATGGGCGCGTTGTAGTTGAAGGCATAATCCCCGCGCACCTCAGAGAAATATCCCATGTTCAAGCGATGGCAACCACCCAGCACAAACACCAATGGCACTAACAAGCCCAAAATAGCACGGCGCATTCTCGCGTTCCTTTCCATCTCCGCATTTTACTACAAAGTTGAGGCATTTAGACCCACTCTTGCAGAATTTGCAAATCTGTGTAACTGGTCATGTTGAGAGTGATGGGTGTGATAGACACATAGCCATGCGCGATGGCTTCAAAATCATTCAACCCCCCGGGACGCTCCTCCCACTTTAGCGGGTTGAGTCCTAGCCAGCAATATTGCTTGCCCTTGGGATCGGTTTTCAAATGGATATTGTTAGCATAAAGACGCACCCCTTGTTGGGTGATCTTAATGCCTTTGGGGGCGCGTTGGGGGATATTGACATTTAAAAACTTGCGCGCACTGGGGGTAAAAGGGAAGCCATGTTTGAGGCATTGTTGCACAAGGCGCAAGGCGATTTGGGTGGCTAGGCTAAAATCGTGTTGGGCAAATTTGGCGCGATCTTGGATACTTTGTGAGATCGCAATGGAGGGGATTTTTTGCAAAGTGCCCTCAATGGCTCCAGCCACCGTGCCTGAATAAAGCACATCTTCACCCATATTAGAGCCATGGTTAATCCCAGAGATCATCAAATCAAAAGGTCTTTGGCTTATCGAGATAGCTAAAGACACGCAGTCGCTAGGTGTGCCATCGTCCACACGGAAATACCCCGCCTCAATCTCCTCTAGGCGTAGGGGCACCCTAATGGTGATTCCATGCCCGCAGGCTGATCGTTCGTTCTTGGGCGCAACCACCATCACATCGGCGACACTCTTTAGCGTATCTCTTAGTGCTAATAACCCTCTGGCTTCATAACCATCGTCATTGGTGAGCAAGATATGCGGTTTCATGCAAGTTCCTTTAGCAAAGTCTGCAGATAAAGCCCTAGAGTCGGAGGGAATGCCGCGAGCGTTTTTAACAAATGCGCTTTAAGCTCTTGTAAATAGGCTTGGGCTTGGGAGAGACCTAAGAGATTGACATAGTTATTTTTTAGGGTGTCTAGTTGGGTGCTTTTGCCCGATTCTTGAGGGCTTTGGGTGCGATCGATGATGTCGTCTCGCACCTGAAAAAACAACCCCAGTTTGAGCCCCCAACTAAAAAGCGTGTCCGGTAGCCCTTCAGGTGTGTGCCCATAGACCTGGGCGATGAGAGCACCCATTTTTAGGCTAGCGGCGATGAGTTTTGCCGTCTTTAAGGTGTGCAACTCCTCTAATTGCGCTCTTTTTAGGGCTTGACCTTCAAAATAACAATCTAGTGCCTGTCCTAAGAGCATGCCCTCAATGCCCCCACATTGGGCTAATAACGCGATGAGTTGCACTTTTAAAGCGCTTTTTAGGGGGGCTTGGGCAATGCAATAAAAGGCGTAAGTGTTGAGCCCATCGCCCACCAGAGTGGCGGTAGTTACATCATAGGTTTTATGCAAGGTGGGGTGGTGGCGGCGCTCATCGGCATTATCCATGCATGGCAAATCGTCATGGATGAGCGAATAGGTGTGCAAGACTTCTAAGGCTAGAGCGACAGGAAAACTTGCGCGCACCACTTCTACATTCTTTTCAAAGGCGCACAGCACCGCCAAAAAGAGCTTAGGTCTAAAGCGTTTGCCCCCATTTAAGAGCATCTCCCAAAAAGCGTCTTCAAAAAAGGGGTGAAAAGTTTCTATCTTTGGCTTGGCTTGGGGAATGTAAGCGTTGAAGTCTTCACAGACATTTGTGTAAAAATCTAGTTTAGAGGCGCACATAGAATTCAAACCCGTTTCTTAGAATCAGCATTTCAATACGCCCCTGCATAAACGCCTCGCTCAACGCCCTTTGTAAAGCCACGCGTGGGGATTGCCCGGGTTTGACAATGGGGTGCTTGTTGATCCACACTAATTGATCCCCCACTTGGAGCTGGTTTAAGGGGGGAGCTAGGTGGGTGGCTTTGGTGATGATGAGTTTGTGGTTAAGAGTAATCCCAAAGCGTTCTAAAAAAGTGTCTGGCAATAAAAATCCCCCATGCCTTTTATCCACGCGCACCACAAAGGTTTTCAAAGCATTGCCCCTCTTGATGGTGATGCGCGCGCGGCTTTGGTAGGCTAAATTGCTCACCACCCACTCAAAATCTTGGGCATTGCGGATGGGTTGGTTATTGATACGGGTGATCACATCGCGCTCTAAAAAAGGGTTGTGCTTAAAAAAGGGGTCCACACTCTGCACGACCGCCCCTGCGCGCACGCGCACCCCAATGTCGCCATAATAAGGGCTTTTTTGTTTTAAGAAGCGTTTGAGATACCTACTTTCTATGAAATCATGCCCACCCACTCCCACCCCATAGATTTGATAACAGATATTGCTCACCACCGCATTAATGGGCATGGGTTTAGAAAAGCGCGCAAAGTGTAAAAACCCCGTTTGGCGATGCAAAATAGAACCTGCTCTAGCTTGCGCGCTGACACTGGCTAGGGGGCGTTTGGTGGCTTGCGCATCAATATCTAGCAGGTGGTAAGCAAAACGGGTTTTGGGGGCTTGGATAAGATAAAACCCGATGAAGGGATCGGCTTTGAGAATTTTCACCCCCTTAGGGGGGATTCTAGAGTGCAAAAAGCTAACTTGTTTGTGATCCCAAAATAGCGACACGCCATGCTCATGACTAGCTAAGCGGTGGTATTGGGCACATTGGGAAAAATCATAGGCTATAAGGGGGGTAGCTAATGCTAGCAACAGCCCGATCCAAACCAACACAAGCCCTATTTACCAAAGGGATTCAAACCGCCCAACATGCCAAAAGCGGAGTTCTTGCGCCCTTCTTCTACGCTTTTGTAGGCTTCATTGAGCGCGCTCATCAAGTAAATTTGTAGGGCTTCTTTGTCTTCTAGCAAGCTATCATCGATTTGTATATCCAAGAGTTCCCCCGCACCATTGATGGACACTTGCACCAGCCCCCCCCCACTTTTAGCGCTAAACTTAGTGGCTTTTTGCTTGGCTTCTATGTCCTTGAATTGCTCTTGGAGCTGGGATAATAACCCGCCTAATTGTCCCAAATCTAGCATGGATTTCCTTGTTCTAAGATCGCGTTATGATCCCCTAGCAAAAGAATATGAGGCTGGTGGGTGGGGATGTGCGCTAGTTCTAGGTGCATGTAAGCCAAGATAATCAACAAATCCCCCACTTGCACCAAACGACTAGCCGCGCCATTGACACAGATTTCATGCTCATCCTCCCCGGCAATCGCATAGGTGCTAAAGCGCGCTCCATTGTGGATATTCACCACATCTACTTGCATCCACGGGTGTAATTTAGCCGCTTGCATTAGGGTCTTGCCAATGGTGATTGAACCCTGATAATGCAAATTGGCATCCGTAACCACCGCGCGGTGAATCTTAGAATAAAGCACGGGTATAGCAGGCATGGCTATCCTTAAGGGTTTCTCATCTTCTTGGACTTGGGGCGCGCTTTTTGCTTACACACCACCTTGATTTCTTGATCTTTAAGCCCCACGCGCACACTCCCCCCCTCTTTAAGCCCCCCAAACAGAATCGCATCACTGAGTTTAACCTTGATGTGATCATGCACCAACTTAGCCATCACGCGCGCCCCTAGGGGGTCTTTGAAACAAAGGCTGGCTAAGTGCGCGCCCACATTCTTATCTAAGCTCAGGCTAATATTTTTGGGAGCTAAGAGTTCTTCAAGTTTTTGGCACTCCTTATGCGCGATGCGCTCTAAATGCTCCAAGCTCAAGGGGTTGAAAGTCAAAACCGCGTCTAATCTAGATCGCAATTCGGTGCTCAGTAAGTCTTTGAGGGCTTGGTGGTATTTATGCGCGTGGTGATCCAAAAAGCCCACTTGCCCCAACGCCCCACTCCCGGCATTAGAAGTCAGAATCAAAATGGCATGCTTGAAGTCGCCTTTTCTGCCATTGTTGTCCGTGAGTGTAGCGTTATCCATGATTTGCAATAAGAGATCGTAAACATCGGGGTGGGCTTTTTCAATCTCATCGAGCAAAAGCACACAATGAGGGTGTTTGCGCATGGCGTTCACCAACAGCCCGCCCTGCTCAAAACCGATATAACCAGAGGGCGCGCCAATGAGTTTAGAAATGCTATGGGGTTCTTTGTATTCGCTCATGTCAAAGCGTTCTAAATGCAAGTGTAGGTGCTTGGCTAGAGCTTTGGCTAACTCTGTCTTGCCCACCCCACTAGGTCCCACAAATAAAAAGCTGGCAATAGGCTTTTGTGCGCCCACAAGTCCAGAGGCATGGATTTTGATCGCCTCTACCAAGCGTTGAATCGCACCATCTTGAGCAACCACTTCTTTTTTAAGCTGGGCTTCTAAGCCCTTGAGGCGGTTTTGTTTCTCTAGACTAATATGGGACTTGGGAATGTCAATTTTAGAAGAAAGCACATTTTCAATGTCGTGGGTAGAGATGAGAGGAGGGGTGGCTTTGGGGGGGGAGTAGATTTTTTTAAACGATCCAGCTAAATCCATCAGATCGATCGCCTTATCGGGAAGAAAATTCTCATGGAGGTAGTGAATCGAGAGATCCACGCATGCCTTGAGGGCTTCCTTGCTGTATTTAACATGGTGGTGGCGTTCATAGTGTCCGGATAGATCGTCTAAAATGGCGTAGCAATCCTGCTTGGAGGGCTCTAAAATGTCGATCTTGCTAAAACGCCGGCAAAACGCCTTGTCTTTCTCTAGCACCAATCGAAACTCCTCAAAAGTGGTCGCCCCAATGCAACTCAAAGATCCATCAGCGAGCATGGGTTTTAAGATATTGGCACCATCGAGCGCGCCCGTGCTAGAAGCTCCTGCCCCTAGCACCGTGTGGATTTCATCAATGAAAAGAATGCTCCCCTTGTCCTTTTGCAACTCCTTGAGGGTTTTCTTCAGGCGTTTTTCAAACTCACCCCGGTATTTGCTCCCAGCCACCATCGCGCTTAAGTCTAGGGCGTAAATCGTGCGCTGGAGTAAAAACGCCGGAACCTCTTGACGCACGATCTTTAGGGCTAACCCCTCAGCGATCGCCGTTTTACCCACTCCCGGCTCGCCCACTAATAGAGGGTTATTCTTCTTGCGCCGCCCCAACACTTCTATCACCTTTTTTAACTCTTCATCGCGGTGCGAAACCGGATCAATGGCATTCTGTTTGGCTAATTCGTTGAGATTCTTGGCGAATTTCTGCAGGGCTGAAACTTTTTCTTTGGAAAAAGAGAGGGGGGGGTGTTCTAGGATTTTGAGGCTATCTACATGGAAAGAGTGCAAAACCCGCGCGCTGTAACTCTTGTTCTCTTGTAGCATGATAAAGAGAAAATCTTGGACATCAATGACGCGGTGGTGCGTGTCTTTGACATAATCTTCTAGGGCTTGGAACAAGTCTAACAACTCTTGATCATGTTTGGGGCGTTTGTGCTCTTCGGTGCTGGCAAAAATGGGCACGCTCTCTACTAGATAACTTTGGATGATCTGTCTAGCGTCCAGAATATCCACATCCAATTGGCGCAAGAAACTTTGGACTTCCTTGTCGTTGAGCATCACTAGAAAAACATGCTCTACGGTGGTGAAGCGGTGGGATAATTTAGAGGCGAGCGCGACAGAGGCGTTGAGGATACGATGCAAGCGGATGGTGATAGAGGGCATTAGTTACCTTTTTGGCAAATTCATTTGGCGACCAACACGGGGATGGGGGAATTGTCAATAAAACTATTTTGGTGCGATCCAAAGATTTTATAAAAAGCTGAGGACTCGCTCGCCCCAATCACCAAGAGATCAAAACCGGGTGCCATTTCTAAGATCACATCCACCGGATTACCCACCTTGAGTAAGCCCTCGCAGGCGATCCCCTCTTGGGTGAATAGCTGGGTGAATTCTTCTAAGAGTTGGTTGGATTGTTCGTGCGCGATCACTTCGGCTTGGCTGTAATTCATAATCCCACTCTCTGGATAGATCAGCACCTCTGGACTCACATGCACTAAAGTAAAATGCACCTCTTTAAGCTTAGTGAAGAGTTTAAGAGTCGCATCCAGCCCACTCCTACACTCCTGTGTGTCGCTAATTCCAAAAAGCACCCTCAACATGCGCTACCTTTATGCGTATACTAGATTGTTAAAGCCATTATAAGAGAAATAAGCTTAAGCTATTGCCTAAAATAGGCAAAGGACTTTGGATGTATACCCCCATTTTTGTAAGCGCGACCAATACGGGTGTGGGCAAAACTACTCTTTCCTTAGAAATCGCTAGGCTATGCAAAGCGCGCGGGATCAAAACACTATTAGCCAAGCCCATTGAAACGGGCATTAACGCGCAAGAATCTAGCGATGCACAATTGTTTTTAGAGGAAAATTTGAGCGTAGAATCCAATTTGAAGTTGGAAGACATCAGTTTTTACCGCTTTGTCTTGGGGGCAAGCCCTTTTGTAGCCACGCGCTTTGAACCCCATATTGTGATAGATTTTAAAGAGATTAAAAAAAAGCTAGATGCCCTGCAAGAGCGGTGCGATTTACTCATGGTAGAAGGGGTGGGTGGGTTGCTGGCCCCTTTGGACGCTAAAAACAAGATTGTCGATCTGGGCTTGTTTCTCAAAGCCAAATTTTTACTGGTGAGTGCTGATCACTTAGGGATGCTCAATGATTTACTGCTCAATCAAGAGTATCTCAATGCGCACAAGATCCCCCACCACTTCTTGGTGAATGTGCGCGACAAACGCACCTACTCCCAAATTTGCAAACCCTACATCGATCACCTTAACGCCACCCTAAAAACCCCGATCTTAGAGTTTCCCGAGCAAAGCGCGCGTCTTTTAGACGCGATATTAGTCCCTTGTTGAGAATCTAGTGTTATAATGCGCGCTCAATCTAATTTCAAGGAGATGTGATGTTCACTTTACGCCAGTTGCCCTATAGCAAAGATAGCATGGGGGATTTTTTAAGCCCTACTGCCTTTGACTTCCACCATGGCAAACACCACCAAGCCTATGTCAATAACCTCAACAACCTCATCAAAGGCACAGAGTTTGAAAGTAGCTGTCTGTTTGGCATTTTGACCAAATCCAGCGGAGGGGTGTTTAACAACGCTGCACAGATCTACAACCACGACTTTTATTGGGATTGCTTGAGCCCTAAAGCCACAGAGATGAGCGATGAGCTTAAAAGCGCGTTGGAGCACGACTATGGCTCTTTGGATGCCTTCAAAGAGGCTTTTCTCAAAAGCGCGACCACCCTATTTGGTTCTGGCTGGAATTGGGCAGTCTATGATCCCAAAACCCAAAAAATTGAGATCGTGCAAACCAGCAACGCCCAAACCCCGGTAACCGACCACAAAATCCCCATTTTGACCGTGGATGTGTGGGAGCACGCCTACTACATCGATCACAAAAACGCCCGCCCCGTGTATTTGGAGAAATTCTACCCCCATATCAACTGGGCGTTTGTCTCCCAATGCTATGAGTGGGCGAAAAAAGAGGGCTTGGGCTCTGTAGATTACTACATCAACCAAATCGTGCATAAGAAAGCCTAATGCACGACCCCCTCATCATTGGCTCTAAGAGTTTTGTCTCCCGCTTGATTGTGGGCAGTGGCAAGTATAAAGACTTTGCCACCACCAAGCAAGCCACCCTTGCTAGCGGGGCAGAGATGATCACCGTGGCAGTGCGCCGGGTGAATATCACCGATTCTAATAGCGAAAATCTACTAGACACTTTTAAGGACACAGACATTAGCTTTTTGCCCAACTCCGCGGGTTGCACTAGCGCTAAAGAAGCCATCGCGCTTTTTAGGCTCGTTAAAGAAGCCACGGGGATTGATTTTATCAAGCTAGAGATCATTGGTGATCAACGCACACTTTATCCCGACACCCTAGAAACCCTAGAAGCGTGTCAAATCCTCGCTAAAGAGGGCTTTTGTGTGTTGGCTTATACCAACGACGACCCGATTATGGCTAAAAAGCTTGAAGAGGCGGGGGCAAGTGCGGTCATGCCCCTAGCCTCCCCTATTGGTAGCGGGTTAGGGATTCAAAACCGCTATAACATTGGCTTTATTAAAGAAGCTGTAAAAGTGCCCGTAATTGTGGATGCGGGCGTGGGTTGTGCCTCGGATGCGAGCATTGCGATGGAGCTAGGGGCAGATGGGGTTTTGACTAATTCGGCTATCGCGCTCGCCCAAGACCCGGTGATGATGGCAGAGAGCATGAAATTTGCCGTATTAGCCGGGCGCAAAAGTTATTTAGCCGGGCGCATCCCTAAAAAAGCTTACGCAAGCCCTAGCTCACCTGTCTTTGGGCTAGCGCAGTTGTGAAGGACACCCTCTTTAACACCCCCCTACCTAAACGCTTTGAGTTTGATAGCCAAGTGGCGGGCATGTTTGATGACATGCTCACAAGAAGCATCCCCCACTACCACGAAACCCTAAAGCTAGCCAGCCATTTTGTCGCCCAAGATTTGGAGGGCGTGGTTTATGATTTGGGTTGTTCTACGGGAAATTTTTTAGCCACCCTTGCCCCCTTGCTCCCTAATAGTGTGCCTTTAGTGGGGGTGGATAACTCCCCTAGTATGCTCGCCAAAGCCCAAGAAAAACTACAAACCTCTAATGTAACTTGGCGTTGTGAAGACATCTTAAACACTTCTTTAGACAATGCGGGGGCGGTGGTCTTGCTTTACACCTTGCAATTCATCAGACCCTTGCAACGCCAAGCCTTGATACAGCGTATTTTTGATGCCCTAAAGCCCGGGGGGGTTGTGGTGGTGGCAGAAAAAATGATGAGCTTAGATCGCATTTTAGACAAGCAGATGATCGAATTGTATTATTTTTACAAACAACAACAGGGCTATACCCTCAATGAGATCAGCTTCAAACGCGAAGCCTTAGAAAATGTGTTAGTGCCCTACAGCTTGCAAGAAAACACCGCTCTTTTGGAACAAGCCGGTTTTACTCATGTAGAAGTGTTGTTTAAATGGGTAAATTTTGGCTTGCTCTTGGCTAGAAAGCCCTAAAATTGTGAGGTTTTTATGAAAAATGTTAAACACCTATTCAAGGTAGCCTGCATTAGTCTGTGTTGTTTGACAAGTGTCTTTGCCCAAACCAAAGCCCAACAAATTCAACAATACCTCTCTGTGGCTCATAAGGCTTACGATCGCAAAAATTATGACAAGGCTTTAAAATACTTCCAAAAAGTAGCGGATTTAGGGAGCGTTAAGGGTTATATTGGTTTGGGGGATCTATATAGCAACTATGATAGTGGTTTTAGTGATTATGCGCAGGCGTTGTTCTATTATAAAAAGGCGAGGGATTTGGGGGATGCAGAGGCTTATTATCGCCTAGGCTATCTGTATGAGGTGGGCGGTGATTGCGATAGATTTGGATGCAATGTGAAACCCGATAATAAAAAAGCCCTGCAATATTACAAAAAGGCAGGAGATATGGGGTATGCAGCAGGCTATGTCAATGCGGGAGTGATGTATAGCTATGGTTCTGTTTTATATGAAGGCATCTCCAAAGATGATGCCAAAGCCAAAGAATACTTCCAAAAGGCAGCAGACATGGGAAATTCTTTGGGTTACTATAATTTGGCGATTACATATGCACATGGCAAAGGTGTCAAGCCCGACAAAGAAAAAGCACGCCAATATTACAAAAAGGCTTGTGATATGGGCGTAAGTAGTTCTTGTCAAGCCCTAAAGGAGCTAAAGCACAAGAACTAAAGGCTTGCAAATGTTAAGGTTGCAAAGTCTCTAGCAGATTCAAACCAAAGCCCCTCAAAGCCGTATATTCGGGATTATCCTGCGTGGTGATGAGCTTAAAATCTCTAATACCCAAACTCTTTAAAATCAACGCCCCCACGCCAAAGCTTTTCATCGTGTCCGTCTTGGCTTGTGGATCAATGAAGACGAGGTAACCCCCTTGGGTGTGTAGCGTTTTCAGGGCTTTTAAAAAGAAGTTATATTGCTCAGGCTGACTCAAAAGGGCGTAGTCATTTTGCACCACATGGAAGCGCACTAGAGGCACAACCGGGCTACCAAATTGATAGACATGGTGTTCGCGCTGGAGATGATCCACAAGCTTAATGTAAGTGCAGTGATAATCCATAAAGCACGCCGGTGCTTTGTAGACAAGGTGCACGAGATTTTCAGTTTGGAGGCGATAGCTGACCAAATCGGACACATACAAAATTTTAAGTTGATGCTCTTGGGCAAAATCTAGCAAAAACTTATCCCCGCGTTGCGCCATAGACCCATCTTCTTTCATGATCTCACAAATTACGCTCACTGGTTTTAATCCGGCTAATTTACATAAATCCACGCTCGCCTCCGTATGCCCTGTGCGCACCAACACCCCTTCATCTTTAGCCACTAAAGGGAAAATATGCCCCGGGCGCACGAAGTCTTGCGCGCTGGTATTCTCACGACATAACAGTTCAATCGTCAAAGAACGCTCATAGGCAGAAATGCCGGTTTTAGCTTGGCGCGCGTCTATGGAGACCGTGAAGGCTGTTTCATGTTTAGAGTCATTGTGAGACACCATAGGTTGCAAATCAAAGCGATGGGCAAGCTCCTTAGTGAGCGAAACACAGATGAGCCCGCGTGCATGTTTAGCCATGAAATTGATCTTATCAGGTGTGCTAAAAATGCCTGCCATCACCAAATCCCCCTCATTTTCGCGATCCTCATCGTCCATTAGAATAATCAAATGCCCCTGTTTGATGGCATCAATCGCCTCTTGCACTCTTGTTAACACGCCTTGCATCCTATCCCCTTTGCATTGATCGCGCCATTGTAGCACAAAATGAAAACAACACTCAGAGTTTAAAAAAACCATGTTAGAATACGCGCTTGGCAAAGGATTAGCATGGAAAAAATCATCGGTGTGATGGGCGCGATGGCTGAGGAGATCGCCCCCTTTTTAGCCCTCTTTGGCGCGCATACGCAGGAAAATATAGGGGGTAATGTGTTTTATTTGATCCCCTTTAAGGATATGCGTATCGTGTTAGCCTATAGCAAGATTGGCAAGGTGCATGCCGCCACCACCGCTAGCACGATGTTATTGCGCTATGGGGTGCAGGCTTTGATCTTTAGTGGGGTAGCTGGCGGGCTTGCACCACACCTACAAATTAACGACCTTTTGTTAGCCACCAAGCTCTGCCAAGCCGATGTGAATTTATGCGCCTTTGGGCATCCTTTGGGCTTTATTCCTGAAAGCGCGGTATTTGTGCAAAGTGATCCCCAATTAAACGCCTTAGCCCAAAGCGTAGCCCAAGATTTAGGTATAGAACTCAAAAGTGGGGTGGTTGCTACCTGCGATCAATTTGTCAGCTCCAAAGAGCGTAAGCTAGAATTAGTGCGCGATTTTGGGGCGGATGTGGTGGAGATGGAGGGAGCAAGCGTGGGCTTTGTGTGCGCTAATTTTGGTGTGCCCTTTTGTGTGTTGCGCAGTGTGAGCGATAACGCTAATGGGGAAGCCCCGCAGGATTTTGATCGCTTTTTAGAACAAAGCGCAAAGACTAGCGCGCGCTTTGTCTTCAACATGCTAGAAAAGATGGCTACTTGACAAATAGGTAAAAAAAGTATTATAATTAGAATTTGTGTTAGTGCTGGCTTAGCTCAATTGGTAGAGCAGCTGCCTTGTAAGCAGCAGGTTGGGGGTTCAAGTCCCTTAGCCAGCTCCGGTGAGATACTCAAGTGGCCAACGAGGGCAGACTGTAAATCTGCTGGCTTTCGCCTTCCGTGGTTCGAATCCACGTCTCACCACCAGCGCGGGAATAGCTCAGTTGGCTAGAGCATCAGCCTTCCAAGCTGAGGGTCGCGGGTTCGAGTCCCGTTTCCCGCTCCAGTTGCCCATATAGCTCAGGGGTCAGAGCACTTCCTTGGTAAGGAAGAGGTCGGCGGTTCAATTCCGCTTATGGGCTCCAGTAGCTATCCCTATAGGCTTTAAAATTTATATACAGGAGCGCAAATGGCAAAAGCAAAGTTTGAAAGAAACAAACCCCATGTCAATGTGGGCACCATCGGGCATGTTGACCATGGTAAAACTACTTTGAGCGCAGCGATTTCTGCCGTGCTATCCCTAAAAGGTTTAGCCGAACTCAAAGACTACGACAATATTGACAACGCCCCCGAAGAAAAAGAAAGAGGCATCACCATTGCCACCTCTCACATTGAATACTCCACAGAAAACCGCCACTATGCCCATGTTGATTGCCCCGGACACGCCGACTATGTCAAAAACATGATCACCGGTGCGGCACAAATGGATGGCGCGATTTTGGTTGTCTCAGCAGCTGATGGTCCTATGCCCCAAACCCGCGAACACATTCTACTCGCACGCCAAGTGGGCGTGCCCCATATTGTGGTGTTCTTAAACAAACAAGACATGGTAGACGATCAAGAACTCTTAGACCTCGTAGAAATGGAAGTGCGCGAACTCTTGAGTGCTTATGACTTCCCCGGGGATGACACCCCCATTATTGCCGGCTCCGCGCTCAAAGCCTTAGAAGAAGCCAAATCTGGCAATATCGGCGAATGGGGTCAAAAAGTCTTGGATTTAATGAACCATGTAGACAACCATGTGCCCACCCCTGAGCGCGACACGGAAAAAGCCTTTTTGATGCCCGTAGAGGATGTCTTCTCCATTGCGGGTCGGGGCACTGTAGTAACCGGCAGGATTGAGCGCGGTGTAGTCAAAATTGGGGATGAAGTAGAAATTGTGGGGATTAAAGACACCCAAAAAACCACGGTTACCGGCGTGGAAATGTTTAGAAAAGAGCTGGATAAAGGCGAAGCGGGGGATAATGTGGGCGTGCTTTTAAGAGGCACTAAAAAAGAGGAAGTCTTTAGGGGCATGGTGCTTTGCAAACCCGGATCCATCACTCCCCATAAGAAATTTGAGGGCGAAGTGTATGTCCTCTCCAAAGAGGAAGGTGGGCGACACACGCCTTTCTTTAATGGTTATCGCCCCCAATTCTATGTGCGCACTACCGATGTAACGGGGTCTATTAGCTTGCCTGAAGGCACTGAGATGATCATGCCCGGGGATAACACTAAGATCGTGGTGGAGCTCATCAGCTCGATCGCGCTAGAAGTGGGCACAAAATTTGCCATCCGTGAGGGGGGTAAAACCGTGGGCGCGGGTGTGGTTACTAAAATCCTTGAGTAGGGATGGGCATGAAAGTCAAGGTTGGTTTGAAATGCGCAGATTGTGCGGAAATCAATTACAGCACAACCAAGAATGCCAAGACAAATACGGAGAAACTGGAGCTCAAAAAGTTTTGCCCTAGGGAAAATAAACGCACCACACATAAAGAGGTCAAACTCAAAAGTTAGGGGCGTTTGGGGGGGATAGAGGTCAGTAGCTCCAATGGTAGAGCGCCGGTCTCCAAAACCGATTGTTGGGGGTTCGAGTCCCTCCTGACCTGCCATGGTGGCAAGAGAAAGTTGGTGGAATGAAAAAGTGGTTATCCCAGTATAGATTGACAAAAGAGGAGCTATCAAAGGTGATCTTCCCACTCAAGGAGCAGATTCGCAATGCCCTTGTGTCTGTGGTGGTTGTGGTGAGCATCATCACCTTATTTTTGGCTTTGATAGATTTTGTTTTGTCGTCCTTTGTCGCTAGCATTCTATAGGGGGTTTTGATGGAATGGTATGCGATTCAAACCTATTCAGGCAGTGAGCAGGCAGTTAAGAAAGCCATTGAAAACATGGTGCGCGAGAACAATATTGGGGATCGGGTGCAAGAAGTGATTGTGCCCACAGAGGATGTGATCGAGCTCTCTAAAAAGAGTAAAAATAAAGTTACAGAACGCTCCCTTTACCCCGGGTATGTGTTTATCAAGGTGGATTTGGACACGGTGTTATGGCATAAAATCCAGTCCCTCCCCCGTGTGAGCCGTTTCATTGGGGAGAGCAAAAAGCCCACGCCTCTAAGCGATGCAGACATTGGCAATATTTTAGAGAAAATGACTCACCGCGCCGCGCCCAAGCCCAAAATTTATTATGAGAGGGGCGAGGTGGTGCGCATCATTGAGGGACCTTTTGCCAATTTTACCGCGACAGTGGAAGAATACGATGTGCAACACCGCAAATTAAAACTCAATGTCTCGATCTTTGGGCGCAATACCCTCATTGAGATTCTCTACTCTCAAGTGGAAAAAATCATCTAAGGAGCATGCATGGCAAAAAAAGTTGTCGGTGAGATTAAATTGCAAATCCCAGCAGGAAAAGCCAACCCCTCCCCGCCCGTAGGACCGGCTTTGGGGCAAAGGGGGGTGAATATCATGGAATTTTGCAAGGCGTTTAATGAGAAAACTAAAGACATGGGGAGTTTTAATATCCCTGTGATCATCACGGTTTATCAAGACAAGAGTTTTACTTTTATCACCAAAAAACCCCCCATGACCGATCTCATCAAAAAAGCCAGCGGGGTGGCTAAGGGGGCAGATAACCCTTTGAAAAATAAAGTGGGTAAGCTCACTTTGTCCCAAGTGGAGGAGATCGCTAAAAACAAGCTAGAAGATCTCAACACCACGGATTTAGAAGCGGCAAAAAAAATTGTGATGGGCAGTGCTAAGAGCATGGGCATTGAGATAGAAGGATAGACATGGCAAAGCTAGCAAAGCGTTTAGAAAAATTAGCAAACAAGTTTGACAAAGACAAGGTCTATAGCCTTGAAGAGGGTGTGGGGGTGCTCAAATCCCTAGCCTCAGCTAAATTTGATGAAACTGTAGAGGTGGCTTTGCGCTTGGGCGTGGATCCAAGGCATGCCGATCAAATGGTGCGCGGAGCGGTGGTCTTGCCCCATGGCACGGGCAAAAAAGTGCGCGTGGCGGTTTTTGCCAAAGACATTAAACTAGATGAAGCTAGAGAAGCAGGGGCTGATGTAGTCGGGGGTGAGGATTTAGCCGAGGAAATCAAAAATGGGAATACCAATTTTGACATGGTGATTGCCACTCCGGATATGATGGCTGTTGTGGGGAAGGTGGGGCGCATTTTAGGACCTAAGGGCTTGATGCCTAATCCTAAAACGGGCACCGTTACGATGGACATTAAAAAGGCTGTGAGCAATGCCAAAAGCGGGCAGGTGAATTTTCGCGTGGATAAAAAGGGCAATTTACATGCCCCTGTGGGTAAGGTGAGTTTTGAGGCGGCACAAATCAAGGAGAACATGTTAGAGTTGGTACGCGCGATCAATAAGCTCAAACCTAGCACCTCTAAGGGGAAGTATATCCGTAATAGCGTGGTGTCTTTGAGCATGTCCCCGGGTGTGCGCTTGAATGCCCAAGAATTGATGGATGTCAAATAGTTGATCTTAGACTGAAGAAACAAGGGCGGTCGCTTAAATCACTCTTAGAGTGTCCTTGTGGAAGTTGAAGTCGGAAAGGAGGAAACATGCATAGAGAACAAAAACAAGAGTTAGTCGCTACGCTGAAAAATGCCTTTAGCGATATGGAAGCCTTAGCGGTGTGCGACTATAAGGGCTTGAGCGTGAAAAATCTAGAAAAATTGCGCAACAGCGCGCGCGCGCAGGGTATTAAAGTGCAGGTGATTAAAAACACCCTAGCCAGCCTCGCACTCAAAGAGGCGCAACTACCCGCCCTAGAGCTCAAAGAAACGAATTTATTCGTTTGGGGTGGCGATCAAATCGCGCTTTCAAAAGTAGTGATGGGCTTTGCTAAGGAGCACAAGGAGCACTTTAGTGTGAAGCTTGGACTGTATGAAAAGCAGGCTGTAGATGGCGCGCACATTGAGGCGATCTCCAAATTGCCTAGCAAACAAGAGCTCATTGGGATGTTGCTCTCTGTTTGGAGCGCGCCAGCAAGGTATTTTGTTACCGGCTTAGACAACCTGAGAAAATCAAAAGAAGAAGCATAAAGGATCAACATGGCAATTAACAAAGAGGAGCTGTTAGAGTATATCGGGGGCTTGAGTGTTTTAGAGCTCTCTGAGTTGGTGAAAGCCTTTGAGGAAAAATTTGGCGTGAGTGCAGCTCCTACTGTGGTGGCTGGAGCTGGGGGCGGGGCTGTGGCTGAAGTGGTAGAAGAGAAAACCGAGTTTAGCGTGGTGCTGGCTGAAACTGGGGCTGAAAAAATTAAAGTCATTAAAGTGGTGCGTGAGATCACCGGCTTAGGGCTTAAAGAGGCTAAAGAAGCCACTGAGAAAACTCCCCATGTGCTCAAAGAGGGCGTGAATAAAGAGGAAGCCGAAACCCTCAAAAAGAAACTTGAAGAAGTCGGGGCGAAGGCTGAAATTAAGTAAACCGTCTTTGGAGGGGGAAAGCTATTTTAAGGGGATTTCCATGCGTATTTGCTAAAGCAGGCATTTTAGGTAAATGCGCGTGGCTATTTATCTACAATGCCAACTTTACACATCCCACAAAGGTTTAACATGCAACATTCAAGCTTGAATCACCGCTTGCGTGCGGATTTCACCAAAATGACTCAGGATTTGGAAGTTCCCAATTTATTGCTTTTGCAAAAAGACAGCTACGAGGCGTTTCTCTACCCCAAAGAAGGCAAAGAAAGCGGGATCGAGCGGGTGTTTAAATCTGTTTTTCCCATCCATGATACCCAAAACCGCATTAGTTTAGAATATGTGGATTGCGAATATGGCAAGAGTAAATACACGGTGCGCGAGGCGATGGAGCGGGGCATCACCTATTCTGTGCCCTTGAAGATTAAAATCCGTTTAATTCTATGGGAGAAAGACCCCAAAAGCGGAGAGAAACTAGGAACTAAGGACATCAAAGAGCAGAGTATTTTTATCCGTGAAATCCCCTTGATGACGGATCGCACTTCTTTTATCATCAATGGGGTAGAACGCGTGGTGGTGAATCAACTCCACAGAAGTCCCGGGGTGATCTTTAAAGAGGAGAAATCCACCACCAGCGCGAACAAACTCATCTACACCGGGCAAATCATCCCCGATCGGGGCTCATGGCTTTATTTTGAATACGATGCTAAGGACATCTTGCATGTGCGCATCAACAAACGCCGTAAGGTTTCTGCTACTATTCTCTTCCGCGCTCTGGGTTATAGCAAACAGGACATTATCCGTATTTTCTATCCCCTATTAAAGGTGCGTTGTCATGAGGGCAAGTATCTCATCCCTTTAGAAAGCATCAATCTCAATGAGCGAATCGAATTTGACATCAAAGACGCGCAGGGAAATTTATTGGTGTCAGCCAATAAAAAAATGGGGAGCAAAAAAATCAAAGACCTTAAAGAGAGTGGCATCGAATGGGTGGAATACCCCAGCGATATTTTACGCAACCGCTATTTGGCTGAACCCATTTTAGATGCCCAAGGGGAGGTGTTGCTAGATAGTCTCAGCTTGCTAGAAGCCCCCAAATTAGAAAAAATCCAAGAAGCTGGCGTGAGCGAGTTTGTGATCGCCAATGATCTAGCCAGCGGGCATGACGCGGCGTTGATTCACTCTTTTTTAGGCGATGCGGACGCGTTGCGCCTGCTCAAACAAAGCGAAAAAATTGAGGATGAGAGCGCGTTGGCTGCAGTGCGTATTTACAAAGTCATGCGCCCGGGCGATCCTGTAACCCCCGATGTGGCTAAGGCTTATGTGCAACAACTCTTCTTTGATCCTGAGCGCTACGATCTCACTATGGTGGGGCGCATGAAGATGAATCACAAATTGCATGTCAAAGTGCCCGACTATGTAACCGTGCTCACCCATGAGGACATCATCGCCACCATGAAATACTTGATTAAAATCAAAAATGCAGAGGGGCAGATTGACGATCGCGATCACTTAGGCAATCGGCGCATTAGGGCGGTGGGCGAGCTTTTGGCTAACGAATTGCATGAGGGCTTGATGAAAATGCAAAAGACCATCAAGGACAAACTCACCACCATGAATAGCGCGCTAGATTCTCTTATGCCCCACGATCTTGTCAACTCTAAAATGATCACCAGCACGATTTTAGAGTTTTTCATGAGCGGGCAACTCTCCCAGTTTATGGATCAAACCAACCCCCTCTCAGAAGTAACCCACAAACGCCGTTTGTCAGCTTTAGGGGAGGGCGGGTTAGTTAAGGATCGCGTGGGTTTTGAAGCGCGCGATGTCCACCCCACCCACTATGGGCGTATCTGTCCTATTGAAACCCCTGAGGGGCAAAACATCGGGCTCATTAACACTTTATCCACCTTTACACGGGTGAACGAACTTGGTTTTATCGAAGCCCCCTATAAAAAGGTGGTGGATGGCAAGGTGAGTCAAGAGGTGATCTACCTGACGGCGATCCAAGAAGAGGGGCAGGTGATCGCCCCAGCAAGCACGCGTCTGGATTCGCAAGGCTATATTGTAGATGACTTTCTAGAAACACGCGTAGGCGGAGAAATTGTCATGCGCGAAAAACACAAAGTAACGCTGATGGATTTGAGCTCGCGCATGCTCGTGGGGGTGGCAGCCTCTTTGATCCCCTTTTTAGAACATGACGATGCCAACCGCGCCTTGATGGGGACTAACATGCAACGCCAAGCCGTCCCCTTGCTCAAATCTGAAGCTCCCATTGTGGGGACGGGTATTGAGAGCATTGTGGCGCGCGATTCATGGGGGAGCATTAAAGCAACACGCAGCGGGATCGTAGAAAAGGTGGATTCTAAGAATATCTATATTTTGGGCGAGGGAGAACAAACCTACATCGATGCCTACTTACTGCAAAAGAATTTGCGCACCAACCAAAACACCTGCTTTAACCAAAACCCTATTGTCAAAGTGGGGGATCGTGTGCAAGCCGGGCAGATTATCGCCGATGGTCCTAGCATGGACAGGGGAGAATTGGCTTTGGGGAAAAATATCCGTGTGGCGTTCATGCCTTGGAATGGGTATAACTTTGAAGATGCGATCGTGGTGAGCGAGAAGATCACTAAGGAGGATATTTTTACTTCTGTGCATGTCTATGAAAAGGAGATCGAAGCTAGGGAACTCAAACATGGGATTGAGGAATTTACCCCGGATATCCCTGATGTTAAAGAAGAGGAGATCGCCCATTTGGATAGCGGGGGGATTGTCAAGATCGGGACTTATGTCAGCGCTGGGATGATCTTAGTGGGCAAGGTTTCGCCCAAGGGTGAGATGAAAAGCACCCCAGAAGAGCGTTTATTGCGCGCT
Source organism: Helicobacter sp. L8 (assembly GCF_003660355.1). Classification (NCBI taxonomy): domain Bacteria; kingdom Pseudomonadati; phylum Campylobacterota; class Epsilonproteobacteria; order Campylobacterales; family Helicobacteraceae; genus Helicobacter; species Helicobacter sp. L8. Next base: position 101,982 of record NZ_QXQR01000003.1, on the reverse strand, counting down.
ATTTTTGGAGACAAGGCTGGGCATGTGGTCAATAAATCGCTCTATTGCCCCCCCTCTTTAGAGGGGATTGTCATTGGGGTGCATATTCTGACTAAAAAGGGCTATGAAAAGGACGCGCGCGCCATTAGCGCCTATGAAGAGGAAAAGGCGGGGTTGGATATTGAGCATTTTGATCGCCTGACAATGTTAAACCGCGAAGAACTCTTGCAAATCAGCACCCTTTTTTCCAAAGAGCCCCTAGAGGAGAGCGCAACCCTCAATGACACCACCTATCCCAAAGGGGGTAAAATCCCTAAAGAAGTGGTGATGGAGATCAATCGCTTTGGGCTGGCTTCCTTAGCCAAGAAATACCAAAAAAGCGTCCAAGATCAATTCGAGCACATTAAAGTCAATTTTTTGGAACAAAAGAAAATCCTAGGCGAAGAGCATGAGGAGAAACTCTCTATCTTAGAAAAAGACGATATTTTGCCCAATGGCGTGATCAAGCAAGTAAAAGTTTACATCGCCACCAAGCGCAAACTCAAAGTGGGCGACAAAATGGCAGGACGGCATGGCAATAAGGGCATTGTTTCTAATATCGTGCCCATAGCCGACATGCCCTATACGGCTGATGGTGAACCGGTGGACATTGTGCTCAACCCTCTAGGCGTGCCAAGCCGCATGAACATTGGACAGATTCTAGAGGTGCATTTGGGGCTTGTGGGCAAGCAACTAGGCGCACAAATTGATGCGCTTTTAAAAGAACACACCCAAGACATGCTTGCCAAATTGCGCGCCAAAATGCTAGAGATCGCCCATGTGGTCAATGTCTATAACGATAGCCTAGCTAAAATGTTAGAAAATTGCCCAGATGAAACCTTGCTGGCTTACGCGCGCGATTGGAGTGCGGGGGTGAAGTTTGCTATCCCCGTCTTTGAGGGCATTAGTGAGGAGCAATTCAAACGCCTCTTTGAGTTAGCCCAAATCGACCCAGATGGCAAGGTTGAACTTTTCGATGGGCGCACGGGTGAGAAGATGAAAGAGCGGGTAAATGTGGGCTATATGTACATGCTCAAACTCCACCACCTTGTAGATGAAAAAGTGCATGCTAGAAGCACGGGACCTTATTCTTTGGTAACCCAACAACCCGTAGGGGGGAAAGCCCTCTTTGGGGGGCAACGCTTTGGGGAAATGGAGGTGTGGGCGTTGGAATCTTATGGGGCAGCCCACACGCTCAAAGAAATGCTCACGGTGAAATCCGATGACATTAAGGGGCGCGAGAACGCCTATAAAGCGGTAGCAAGAGGCGAACATGTGGGCGAATCTGAAATCCCGGAGACTTTTTATGTCCTCACTAAGGAATTGCAATCTTTGGGACTGGATGTAAATATCTTTGGGGATGATGTGGATGAGTTTGGCGCGCCCAAGCCCATTGCGATCAAAGAGGACGAACGCCCCAAAGATTTTAGCTCTTTCCAACTCACCTTGGCTAGCCCGGATAAAATTCGTGAGTGGAGCTATGGGGAGGTTAAAAAGCCAGAAACAATCAATTATCGCACCCTCAAACCTGAGCGCGATGGACTCTTTTGCATGAAGATCTTTGGTCCTACTAAGGATTATGAATGTCTGTGTGGGAAGTATAAAAAACCTCGTTATAAGACTATTGGGAGCTGTGAGAAATGCGGTGTAGCCATCACCAGCTCTAAGGTGCGATCTTTTCGCATGGGGCATATTGAGCTAGCCACCCCTGTGGCGCATATTTGGTATGTTAATTCTTTGCCTAGTCGTATTGGCACGCTTTTGGGCATTAAGATGAAAGACTTAGAGAGGGTGCTTTATTACGAAGCCTATGTGGTGCAAGAGCCCGGGGAAGCCTTTTACGATTTAGAGAACACCAAACCGGTGTGCAAATACGACATTTTAAACGAGGAGCAATTCCAAAACATCGCACGCCACTACGAAAATAGGGGCTTTGTGGCGCACATGGGCGGAGAGGTGATCAAACAACTCTTAGAGGAGCTGGATTTAACCACTTTGCTCAAAAGTCTCAAAGATGAGATCAAGGCAACTAACTCTGATGCCAAGAAAAAGAAACTCATCAAACGGCTTAAAGTCGTAGAAAGCTTTTTAAATTCAGGTAACCGCCCTGAGTGGATGGTGCTTACCGCCTTGCCCGTCCTACCCCCGGATTTGCGCCCCCTTGTGGCTTTAGATGGGGGCAAGTTTGCCGTGAGCGATGTCAATGAACTCTACCGCCGGGTGATTAACCGCAACCAACGCTTGAAAAGACTCATGGAACTAGGCGCGCCAGAAATCATCGTGCGCAATGAAAAACGCATGCTACAAGAAAGCGTGGATGCGTTGTTTGACAACGGGCGCAACGCCAATGCCGTGAAGGGCGCGAACAAACGCCCCCTAAAATCTCTTTCTGAGATCATCAAGGGTAAACAGGGACGCTTTAGACAAAACTTGCTAGGTAAGCGCGTGGATTTCTCAGGGCGCAGTGTGATCGTGGTAGGACCCAATTTGCAGATGGATCAATGTGGCTTGCCAAAAACGATGGCACTAGAACTCTTCAAGCCGCATCTGCTCTCTAAATTAGAAGAAAAGGGCTTTGCGACCACCCTCAAACAAGCCAAGCGCATGATTGAGCAAAAAACTAATGAAGTGTGGGAATGTTTAGAGGAGATTGTGCATAATTATCCGGTCTTGCTCAACCGCGCCCCCACCTTGCACAAACAATCCATCCAAGCTTTCCACCCCAAGCTCATTGATGGCAAAGCGATCCAGTTGCACCCACTGGTGTGCTCTGCCTTTAACGCGGATTTTGATGGGGATCAAATGGCAGTGCATGTTCCCTTAAGCCAAGAGGCTATCACTGAGTGCAAGGTTTTAATGCTCAGTTCCATGAATATTCTCTTGCCTGCAAGCGGGAAAGCCGTAGCCGTGCCTAGCCAAGACATGGTGCTAGGGCTTTATTATCTCTCTTTGGAAAAAAGCGGGGTGTTGGGCGAGCATAAGCCCTTTGCTAGCGTGCATGAAGTGCTCACTGCCATCGACGCTAAGGAATTAGACATCCATGCTGAGGTGCGCGTCTTGCAAGGTCAGCACATCTTAAAGACGACAGCAGGGCGTTTAGTGCTCAAATCCATTTTGCCCGACTTTGTGCCCCCCCATTTGTGGAACAAGGTGATGAAAAAGAAGGACATCGGGGCACTAGTGGATTTCGTGCATAAAGAGAGCGGAATCGGACAAACCGCACGCTTTTTGGACAACTTGAAGATGCTAGGCTTTAGATATGCCACTAAGGCGGGCATTTCTATTTCTATGGACGACATTATCACGCCCGCGCACAAGCACCGCCTAGTAGAAGAGGCTAAAGAAAAGGTCAAATCTATCCAAGCCCAATTTGAAGCGGGTAGTTTGAGTAGCCAAGAGAGAACCAACAAGATCATTGACATTTGGGGGGAAGTCAATGAGTTGACGGGCAAAGAGATGATGGACACCATCGCTGCAGACAAACAGGGTTTCAACTCTATTTACATGATGGCAGATAGCGGCGCGCGCGGTTCTTCCACCCAAATTAGGCAACTAGGTAGCATGCGCGGGTTGATGACTAAGCCAGATGGCACGATCATTGAAACCCCCATTATTTCTAACTTCAAAGAGGGGCTCAATGTGTTGGAGTATTTTAACTCCACACATGGGGCGCGCAAGGGGCTAGCCGATACCGCGCTCAAAACCGCCACCGCCGGGTATTTGACGCGCAAACTCATCGATGTCGCCCAAAATGTCAAGGTGGTGCAAGAGGATTGTGGCACGCATGAGGGCATTGAGATCACAGACATTACTGTGGGGAGTGAACTCATTGAACCCCTAGAAGAGCGCATTTTTGGGCGCATTTTGGTAGAGGATATCATCGATCCACTCACCAATGAAATCCTACTCAACACCGACACTCTCATCGATGAAGAAAAAGCCAGAAAGATCATTGAAGCGGGGATCAAATCGGTCACGATTCGCACACCTGTAACCTGCAAGGCGCATAAGGGGGTGTGTGCTAAGTGTTATGGTTTGAATTTAGGTGAGGGCAAGATGGTTAAACCGGGTGAGGCTGTGGGGGTTGTTGCAGCCCAATCCATCGGGGAGCCCGGAACACAACTTACTTTGCGCACCTTCCATGTGGGTGGGACTGCATCGCGCAGCCAAGAAGAACGCGAGATTGTAGCCAATAAGGAAGGCTTTGTGCGTTTCTTTAACATCAAAACCTACCGCAATAAAGAGGGCAAGGACATCATCGCCAACCGCCGCAATGCGGCTATTTTTGTGGTAGAGCCCAAGATCAAAGCCCCCTTTGATGGGGTGTTAAAGATCGATCACAGCCATGAAGAAGTGATTATAAGCGTGGTGAGTGGGGATCAAGAGGCGCGTTTTGTCTTGCGCAAAAGTGATGTGGCTAAGGCTAATGAATTGGCTGGGGTGAGTGGCAAGATTGAGGGGAAAATTTACTTGCCCTATGAAAGCGGGCATGCCGTACACCAGGGGGGGAGTATCGCTGATATTATCAAAGATGGTTGGAATGTGCCTAACCGCATTCCCTATGCCAGCGAGATCGCCATTCATGACAACGATCCTATCACCCAAGATATTTATGCCAAAGAAAAGGGTGTGGTGCGCTACTACAACTTAGTGGGCGATCATTTGGAGCGCGCTTTAGACATCAAGGCGGGCATGATCGTAGAAGAAAAGGGGTTATTCGCGGTGGTGGCTGATGAGAACGATCAAGAGGCGATTCGCCATTACATCGCGCGCGGTTCTCTTGTGAGGGTGGAGGATAATAGCGCGGTGGAAAAAGAGAGTCTATTGGTGGAAGCCAACCAAGAGGCGAAGAATCTCATCGCCTCTTGGGATCCCTATAGCACTCCTGTGATCGCCGATGTCAAAGGGATTGTGCGCTTTGTGGATTTGATCGTGGGGGTGAGTATCACCACTAAGGAAGATGAAACCACTGGGGCGATCTCGACAACTATTAACGAACATGTCCCCAGCGATCTAAAACCCCGCCTATTCATAGAAACCCAGGGGCAAGAGGGCGTGTTCTACTCTCTAGAGCCCAAAACTTCCATCGTGGTTACAGAAGGGGCACAAGTGGAAATCGCCGATGTCTTGGCTAAAATCCCCAAAGCCACCGCCAAATCTAAAGACATTACGGGCGGTCTACCCCGGGTGTCCGACATCTTTGAGGCGCGCAAATCTAAACCTAAGGACACCGCGATTCTCTCAGAGATCGATGGGGTGGTGAGTTTTGGCAAGGCGGTGCGCAATAAAGAGAGAGTTACTATTGTTGGCTCAGATGGGCGCAATGTGGAGTATTTTGTTGACAAGGGCAAACAGATTTTGGTGCACCCTAATGAATTTGTGCATGCAGGAGAGGCTATTACAGAGGGCGTTGTGAGCAGCCATGACATCTTGCGTATTAGCGGAGAAAAGGAGTTGCACAAATACATTGTGAGCGAAGTGCAACAGGTTTACCGCCGTCAGGGGGTGAGTATCGCTGATAAGCACATTGAAATCATTGTTTCGCAAATGTTGCGCCAAGTGCGCATTTTGGACAGCGGGGACACCAAGTTCATCGAGGGGGATTTGGTGAGCAAGAAACACTTCAAAGAGGAAAACCAACGCATTTTAGCCCTTAAAGGAGAGCCGGCCATCGCCGAACCCGTTTTACTGGGAATCACGCGTGCGGCTATTGGGAGCGATAGCATTATCTCGGCGGCTTCTTTCCAAGAAACCACGAAGGTGCTCACAGAGGCAAGTATTGCTATGAAAAAGGACTTCTTAGAGGACTTAAAAGAAAATGTGGTCTTGGGGCGCATGATTCCTGTGGGCACTGGGCTTTATAAGGACAAGAGAGTCTGCCTCAAACTCGAAGAACAAGACTAATCCCTGCTTTTTTGCCCTCTTTAAGGGGGCTTTTACTCCCCCACCCCCAAGACCCCTTGACTCTCTCTCTCTCGCTAAAATGGCACTCTATTTTAAAATGCGAGGAGCAAACATGTTTATCCAAGATTTGAGTGTTGAACAACAACAAGTGTTTTTGTATTTGGCTAGAAAAGTCATTGAAGCCGATGGCGTGTTGCATGAATTGCAACTAAGCGCGCTAGATGTGATCAAAAAGCAATGTGAGTATGGCATTAGCGAAAAAGAAGTGCCTTTAAGCGAGCTGGGCAAGCTTTTCACCACCAACCACGCCAAACACGCCGTATTACTAGAGTTAACCTCTGTGGCACTAGCCGATAGCCGTTGGCATGACAATGAGAGAGACACCATTTACTCTTATGCCAAAGAAATGGGCGTATCTACCCAGAAAGTGGATCAATTCAAAGACTGGGTGGTGAAAAATTTTATGCTTTACCAAGAAGCCGTGAAGTTGTTGGATTAGGGGGAGAGGATGTTACCATTTGTAATCGGAGCCTTAGTGGGGACATTAGCTTCGCAGGCAGTTAAAGAGGTTGTCAATAAGTCTGGAGATGATAAAAAATGAAGTTAGGAGGGGAATAAATGTTACCTATTCTTGCACCTTTAGCCGGTATAGCTGGGTTATTCGTGGGGTCAGCAGCTGTTCAAGCTCTTTATGAATCTTTTATAGATGAATTCCCAACATATGACGATCCACCTGTTGGAGAGCCTAAGGAAGGCAGTGTTCTTTGGTGCCATATTTATAATTTATCGCATACGGGTATTTATGTGGGGGGAGGAAAAATCATACATTTGACGGGTAAAACCAACGATAAACCTTGCGAAATAGATGGGACACACAACCTAGATAGTTTTAGTGATGGCTGGGAAATTTATGTCTCTTGCAAAGGCAAAAATCCAGTAGGCTCTAAAAGAGCAGCAGAACATGCAAAAAAATGTGAAGGTCAAAAGAGGCAGTATAACCTAGCTACCCACAATTGCCATGGCTTTGTGGTGGAATGCCTAACAGGAGTTAAGCAAAGCGAAGTGCGTGCACGCAAGCCTGCCAAAGAAACAGCAGAACATACCGGCATGGACTGCTGGCGGCGTTGGGAAAGATAAGCCTAATACACGGTTATGATGGCAAATTTTATAAAGGAGACCAACATGGGCATTTTTGACTTTGTGTCGGGATTGGTGGGGGGCACTAAAGCACCAAGCCCTACAACCCCTGAAACCATTACAATCGATGAGGAGATTGCTAAACATGTTAGGGGCAGTGGGGATTCTAAGGCGAGCGATTTTGGCTATTCCTCTTGGCTTGCCTACTACAAAGAAAAACGCTACCCCAAGAAATCTAAAGAGGAACGCGCAACAATCACCTTGCCCTGTTGCCAATATGGATGTTCGAGCGATGCGGATAGAGGGGCGCATGTTAAAATTGAGGGGTATGGGGAGAAATGGTGGATTGTCCGTATGCCCTAGCCACAACCCACCCACAAACGAGCCCTTTAATGTCAAAGCAAACACTCTAGCCGTAAGACACCCTAAAAAGTGATTTTTACACCAAGTTGGGCTAGTGATATGGATAATCCCAAACCCCCCAAAGTCCCCAAGCCCTTAGCCGGTTTTGCCATTGGGGGCTTTTTAGGTTCTATGATCCCTCTAGTGGGCACTTTGGTGGGGGCAGGTGTGGGGACTGTGGTGGGGGGGTTATTAAGTCTCAAGGACAATGAAGAATAGTATTTTCAGATGTTTAGATTTTTGTGCTGATTCGCATAAAGGTGCGGAGATCGCTATAAGATCCGCAGAAATCTCTCTGCTCTTGCGCTTCTCTTGTGGGTGAAGTTAAAATCAAGATTTTTTAGTGTATAATGGGCGTTTTTGAACTTATTTAAAAAGGGAAGCAGTGCCTACTATCAACCAGTTGATCCGCAAAGAAAGGAAGAAAATCCTCAAAAAGACCAAATCGCCCGCTTTGGTGGAATGCCCTCAAAGAAGGGGGGTTTGCACACGGGTTTATACCACCACACCCAAAAAACCTAATTCAGCCTTAAGAAAAGTCGCCAAAGTGCGCCTCACTAGCAAGTTTGAAGTCATCAGTTATATTCCTGGGGAAGGGCATAATTTGCAAGAACACTCCATTGTCCTAGTTAGAGGGGGCAGGGTAAAAGACTTGCCCGGGGTAAAATACCACATTGTGCGTGGGGCGTTAGACACAGCCGGGGTGAATAAACGATCGGTTTCTCGTAGCAAATACGGGGCTAAAAAAGCCAAAGCCGGCACAGAAAAGAAAAAATAAAGGTAGGACATGCGAAGAAAGAGAGCACCGGTGAGGGAAGTGTTGGGGGATCCGGTTTACAATAGCAAGGTGATCACTAAATTCATCAACAAAATGATGTATGATGGCAAGAGAAGTGTAGCAGAGAAGATCATTTATGCTGCCTTGCAAAAGATTGAGGAGAAAAGTGGGGAAAAAGGCATTGAGGTTTTTGAAAAAGCCTTAGAAAATGTCAAGCCCCTATTAGAGGTGCGATCTAGGCGTGTGGGTGGGGCAACTTACCAAGTGCCCGTGGAGGTGCGCCCAGCGCGCCAGCAATCTCTCTCCATCCGCTGGATTTTAGAAGCCACGCGCAAGCGCAACGAGCGCGTGATGGTGGATAAGTTGGCTAATGAGTTATTGGACGCGGCTAGTGATAAGGGCGCGGCGTTTAGAAAGAAAGAAGAAATCCACAAAATGGCAGAGGCGAATAAAGCCTTCGCGCATTACCGCTGGTAAGGGAGGCTTATGGCACGCAAAACACCCCTAGAGAGAATTAGAAATATTGGGATCGCTGCCCATATCGATGCGGGCAAAACCACCACTTCAGAGAGAATCTTGTTTTACACCGGTGTCAGCCACAAGATTGGCGAAGTGCATGACGGCGCGGCGACTATGGACTGGATGGAACAAGAAAAAGAGCGTGGGATCACCATCACTTCAGCGGCTACCACCTGCTTTTGGCAAGATCACCAAATTAATTTGATAGACACCCCCGGGCATGTGGATTTCACCATTGAAGTGGAGCGATCCATGCGCGTGCTGGATGGGGCTGTAGCGGTATTTTGCTCAGTGGGTGGGGTGCAACCCCAAAGCGAAACCGTGTGGCGGCAAGCCAATAAATACGGCGTGCCCCGCATCGTCTTTGTCAATAAAATGGATCGCATCGGGGCAAATTTCTACAGCGTGGAGAATCAAATTAAGGAACGCTTAAAAGCTAACCCCGTGCCCATCAATATCCCTATTGGCGCAGAAGACACTTTTGTTGGCGTGATCGATCTAGTCGCCATGAAAGCGATTGTATGGAATAACGAGGCGATGGGGGCTAAATACGAGGTGCAAGACATCCCTAGCGATCTGCAGGCAAAAGCTCAAGAATATCGCGACAAACTCTTAGAAGCGGTGGCTGAGCACGATGAAGCCTTGATGGAAAAGTATCTAGCAGGTGAGGATTTGGGTGTGGAGGAGATCAAGCGCGCCATTAAAATCGGATGTTTGAATATGGCACTCATTCCCATGCTCTGTGGATCTTCTTTTAAAAATAAGGGTGTGCAAACTTTGCTAGATGCGGTGATTGACTACCTGCCTGCCCCTACAGAGGTAGCCGACATCAAGGGCATAGACCCTAGAAACGAAGAAGAGATTAAGGTGCAATCTAGCGATGAGGGGGATTTTGCCGGGTTGGCTTTTAAAATCATGACCGATCCCTTTGTGGGGCAACTCACTTTTGTGCGCGCTTATCGGGGTAAATTAGAATCGGGGAGCTATATTTACAACTCCACTAAGGATAAAAAAGAGCGCGTGGGACGGCTTTTGAAAATGCATTCTAACAAGCGCGAGGACATTAAAGAGGTCTACGCTGGTGAGATTTGCGCCTTTGTAGGACTCAAAGACACCTTGACGGGGGACACTCTTTGTAATGAGAAAAGTCCGGTGGTGTTGGAGCGCATGGAGTTTCCTGAGCCGGTGATTCATATCGCTGTAGAGCCCAAGACTAAGGCGGATCAAGAAAAAATGGGCGTGGCTTTAGGCAAGTTGGCTGAAGAAGACCCTAGTTTTAGGGTGATGACCCAAGAAGAAACGGGGCAAACTTTGATTGGGGGCATGGGTGAGTTGCACCTAGAGATCATCGTGGATCGCTTGAAACGCGAATTCAAGGTAGAAGCAGAGGTGGGGCAACCCCAAGTGGCGTTTAGGGAGACCATTAGAAGCGCGGTGCAAAAAGAGCATAAATACGCCAAACAATCTGGTGGGCGCGGGCAATATGGGCATGTCTTCATCAAGCTTGAGCCCAAAGACCCGGGTAGCGGGTATGAATTTGTCAATGAAATTAGTGGGGGAGTGATCCCTAAAGAGTATATCCCGGCAGTGGACAAGGGCATCCAAGAGGCGATGCAAAGTGGGGTCTTGGCAGGCTACCCGGTGGTGGATTTTAAGGTAACGCTCTATGATGGGAGTTATCACGAGGTGGACTCCTCTGAAATGGCGTTTAAAATCGCTGGATCGATGGCTTTTAAAGAAGCTAGCCGTGCAGCAAACCCTGTGCTCTTAGAGCCTATGATGAAAGTGGAAGTGGAAGTGCCCGAAGAGTATATGGGAGATGTGATCGGGGATTTGAACCGCCGTAGGGGGCAGATCAACGCGATGGATGACAGATTAGGGCTTAAGATCGTGAACGCCTTTGTGCCTTTGGTGGAGATGTTTGGCTACTCTACCGATTTGCGTTCAGCGACACAGGGGCGTGGGACTTATTCTATGGAGTTCGATCACTATGGCGAAGTGCCCGCTAACATCGCCAAGGAGATTGTAGAAAAACGCAAGGGCTAACTGGTCTATTGGTGGGGATAGGGAATCGTGATAATATTGAGGTCGCTCGCGTTGTAATCCTCTGGAGATGGCTACCTATTCTAACAGCAGAGCGGTTTGTGGGGGTGTTTTAGCCATAAACTCCAGCATCGGTATGAAAAGCGCGGTTAAGATGGGATTGTAACATCTACTCTCCAATTTTTGCTTTATAGAGTGTTTGCGAATCGTAAACAAGAGTTAAAACTAGAGGGGATAACATCCTTTTAAAACGATTTTGGCTTCTATTGATTTAAGGCAGTCGTTAAGTTTAGCCCGCTCAGCATTGCTAGTGGTGCAGTTATGTCCAAGTAGCACTCGTGCAGCGCTATCTTTTAGATAATCGTCTACTGTCACCGTCTCTAAATCTAGCCCGCTTTCTAGTTTCCCCCGTTCTTTGTAAATTGTCTTCAAGGACAACAGATTATATTTTTGCCTATTACTTTTAACGATCATATATCCGTCAACTTGCTTACCCATGACAAGATATTTACCCTTTAGGCGTGTCCTCGACTTTTATCCAGTCTGCCCTATTCACGATTTCAGGGTAGCTGGCAATGTTTTCATGAGCGATGGTTGTTTGTTTTCTTCTGCTGTGGAGAGCATGCCCGGGCTTTTTTAGAGCCAAAAGACTAAAAGGTTTTACTCCCGCGCCCTGATCAATCTGTTTAAAAATTTTATAAAGCCCGTAATCTTGCGCCACTCCATCAACACCGCGATGCTCTACAACGAGGTTAATATAACCCACTTTCTCACGCGTATAAGCCATGTGCTGGTACAAGATCGTCATCAAAGTTTTAGAGGGGGAGAACTGGGTTAGTTCGCTTATGTGGACAAGCACAAGAGAAAAACTCGAGCGCAATTTAGGCAACAAGCACATTCTCTACACAGATCTAAATTCGGCTTACCCTACCCGCAAGGAGGTAGCTAGGCGCGCCTGACCTAGTAGCAAATGCGCATTGCCGACCCCTAAGGCACATATGTCTATCCTCATCAAGTAGGGTTTTCATACTATCTAAAACCCCCCTTAAACGCACTTTAAAGTGCGAAATTAAAGAGAGTTTGCGCATTGGGTTAACTTTAGGCGCGCCAATTGCACTAAAAGTGCGGGTGGTTTAAGTCCACGCTTGAAATGTTTTAAGCAGTGGGCGCGCGCCCTAATTTTGAAGGTTTTGTTAGCCAACATGGCAAAGCCCCTATTAAGGTGTTTAAAAGTAAGCTACACTGGAATGATAAAGGGGAGATTCATATAGTCCCAGTCCAAATTAAGGGGTAGTAATGGAACACTTGCCTAATATGGATCAATATCAAGACCCCCTGAAGATCATCTTTGTAAACGGCGATGTGTGGGAGGGGGTTAAAACAGATTACATTTGTTACGCCCCGCCTGATTTACTAGAGGACGAACAGGATGAAGAAGATGAGCTTATGGTAACCTACAAAGGAGTGGCTTACACTCTACGCGCTAGTGAAATTAAAGAAATTATAGGCGCGCACCCCGCGCGCCCCATGTTAAAAGAGTGAAAAGCGTGGATCTAAAACACGCGTTTAAGTCCGATTAGTGCGCTGGACGCGTAGCGTCCAAATAGTCTTAAGTGGAACACGCTTGACCAACACAATTTAAGTCCCATTAAGACCCAACGCGCTAAAATCCACTTTAACAAGAATGGCTTCCACATGGTGCCATGCGCTCACAAGGAATAAGATGATCGAACTTAAGGACTGGGTAGAACACCAAGGCAAATACATTGAAGTTACCCTAGTGGATGGGCGCGTTTTTGCCGGGGTATTTGTTTTTTGTGAGTTTGAAAACCCCTTAAACGATATAGAAGAAGACGCGCTAGCTTTAAGAACCAACATCCCGGGCATCTATTCTTTAAAGGCGCGCGAGCTTGCCAATATAGAGGTTTTAAAAAAGCCTAGCTTGAACGATCCTAACTTTGTATTATCGTCGTGGATTTGAAGCCCCGCGCACCCATGCTAAAGCGGTAAGAGGCGTGGACTTTTAGGGTGCGTTTTAAGCGCATTCTGTGCACTGGACGCGTAGCGTCCACCTAACCGGTAGTAGCGCGTAAGATTTGAATTAGCACCCTGGATTTGAAGGCGGGGGGGAGAAAGGGAGTGGAAACAGCACGCGCTAGCGTCCGCTTTAAACTTAAGGCGCGCATTTTTCTAGCGTCCGCTAAAACGCATTTTTGCTTTTTTTTGCGCGCTACACTTGTTAAAATTTTCAAGGAGTGTGCAAATCCACCACGCGGGCGCGTTAGACTTAGGGCATGCATGGCAATCTTTAAACGCTAACTGTGAATATCAAAAAGGGGGATGGTGTCAAAGGGGGGACTTGAACCCCGACCTCCGGCTTATGAGACCAGCGCTCTAGACCAGCTGAGCTACCTTGACAAAAACGCCTATTATAAAGGCATTTTGCTTAAAAATACTTGATTAAAGCGTTACATCAAGAGCTTGGTAAGCCTGATCGTAGGCGTTTTTATAGCGATCTACGAAGTTTTGATCCAAACCTAGGGCTTTTTTAAACTGACTCTCTTGAATGGCTTGCAAGCCATCAAATTTACGCTCGATCTCCTTAGCGTCTTGTTGAATCTGCCCCCCGTAAAAACTTGTCAAGCTGTAGAGCGACTGGGCGGCTAGGCGTTTTTCATTCTCATTCATTCCCGCTGTGGCGCGCAAAAACGCGCTGTATTCGTTGTCGCTCATCAATTCCAAAACCAAAAAGCCATAGGTCTCGCGCTTCAAGCCATTGGGCTCGCGTTCCACTTTAGAGACTTCAGCGACCACTTCGGGCTGTTTCTCTCCCTTTGCAGGCATGGGAGCTTCCCCGCGTTCCAAGTGGGAGGCATTTAGCAAGGCATAAAGATTAGGTTGGTTGCGTATATCTTTAACTTCCATGAAATCCATCCTAAATCAAAGATACACACCCTGAAGCAAAAATTAGTCCAACTTGATTAAAGTCCTCGCAATGATTATAATTAGGGCATGGATAAACAACCGCCCTTTTTCCCTCTTGATGCGCCCACGCGCTTTTTTGCCTCCAGCCATGCGCCCATAGAGTTTTACTTTAAAAAATGCAGTCGGGATTTTAGCGTGCTCGAAGAGCCCCTCTATCCCTTTAGCGGGTGCGGGGATCACGCTGTGCTTAAGGTGCGCAAGAAAGATCAGAGCACTTGGGAGATGTTAAGCTTATTTTCACAGATAAGCGGGTGCAAAATACCAGACTTTGGCTATGCTGGGCTCAAAGACAAGCAAGCTATAAGCACGCAATATATTTCCATGCCCAAAACCCGCGCTACCATCTTAGAGAAACACACCTCCATTCTGCTAGAACATGGCATTAAGATTTTAGAGATCAACGCCCATAGCCATAAAATCCGCCTAGGGCATCTCAAGGGCAACCACTTTAGCATGCGCCTTAAAAAGCTCAAACCCTTGGACGCGCGCAAAATTGAGCAAGTGCTAGGTTTTTTACAAACCTATGGCTTTCCTAACTACTTTGGAGCGCAACGCTTTGGCAAGGGGGGGGATAATTTCAAACAATCTGCCCCGCGCTCTAAAAAACTGAATGCCTTTTTTCTCTCCAGTTATCAAAGCCATCTTTTCAACCATTGGCTCAGCGCGCGCATGCGTTTGAATACTTTGTTAGCTAACTTTAGCCCCCAAGAATTGCGCGCGGAGTTTGCGCACTTAAAATTAGACACCCTCAAAGCTCTGCAAGCTCAAGAACACTATTTTAAACTTCTAGAGGGGGATATTCTGTGCCACTATCCCTTTGGCAAATACTTCTGTCATGACGATCCCCTCAATGCCACACGCCTAATCACTCAAGAAATCGCCCCTACCGGTTTGCTCACCGGGCAAAAGATCATGCATGCGCAAAATACAGCTTGGTCTTTAGAGTGCCCTTATGCCCACCCTCTTAAAGCCAAAGGAGATCGCCGTTATGCTCTGGTGTTTCCTGCTGAGGTGCGTTTTAGCTATCTGCCCCAAGAGGCACAGGGAAAGTTAGAGTTTTTTCTGCCTAAAGGGGCGTATGCTACGATCTTTTTAGAGGAGATCGCTGGGCGGATTTTATTTACACCAAGCAAAGAGATTCATGCAAGATTTATGGCTTAAACTGTGCGCGCGCATAGGCGAAGACCCGCATAGAGAGGGGCTTAAAAACACCCCTGAGCGTGTTAAAGTCCTTTGGGATCACTTGATGCAGGGCTATAGCTGTGATCCTGAGCAAATTTTACAAAGTGCCTTTAGCATTGAGCGTTGCGATGGGATCATTGTGCTCAAAGATATTGAGTTTTATAGCATGTGTGAGCACCATTTACTGCCCTTTTTTGGGCATGTGAGTGTGGGGTATATCCCTAAAGATAAGGTTGTAGGGTTGGATGCGATCGCTAAGTTGGTAGAGGCTTACTCAAGGCGTTTGCAAATTCAAGAACGCTTGAGCGAGGAGATTGCCAGCACCTTTGAGCGGATTTTACAGCCTAAGGGCGTGGGGGTGTTTTGTGTGGCTAAACATTTATGCATGGCGATGCGCGGGGTGCAAAAACAAGAAGCTGTGGTGAAAACCAGCGCGCTTAAAGGGCTTTTTAAAAGCGATGCGCGCACGCGTGCGGAGTTTATGCAATTACTCCAATCCTAACTTCTAGCCTGTTTGGAGAGACAGAGCACCAGCCCTAATGCTAAAGAATTAGCGATAATGGAGCTGCCCCCATAGCTCAAAAAGGGCACGGCAATCCCCTTAATGGGGATGATCCCACTCACCCCAAAGGCGTTAATGATGAAAGAAAAGCCCATCAGCAACGCCACGCCCAAACAAAAGAGCATGTGTTTGGGGTTATCAAGGCGGTTGGTGATCTTAAACATCCCATGCAAGAGGGCTAACATCAGCCCCACACACACAAAGATCGCCACAAACCCCAGCTCTTCAGCTAACCCGGCTAAGATCATGTCTGTATGCACTTCGCTTAAAAAGCCCAGTTTCACCACTCCCTCACCCAAACCCTGCCCGAATATCCCCCCGTGCTTGATGGCGTTGGTAGCGTGGTAGATTTGATAAGGTTCGGGTAGATTGTCAATGCGTAGGCTATTGGCGAGTTTAGAGGGTAAGAGAGAGAGGATCGAGCTTTGCAAATTAGACCACCAGAGTTTCATGCGCAAAATGCGGTGCGCGCTGGTGAAAATAGCTACCAGTCCAATACACAGCGCAAGAGTGAAAAAGATTTTAAAGAGTTTAAAGCTCCCCCCAGAGAAAATGAGCAAAAAGCCCAAGACAATGGCTAGTAAGATCACCTGCCCTAAATCGTTTTGCAACACCCCAATAAAAAAGGCAGCCAGCAAGAATAAGACGAAATAAGGGATGAGGATCATCAACTCGTCTTTGACACTGGCTTTTTCTTGGTTAAAAAAGGTGCGCGACAAACTCCAAGAGAGGAAGAACACAAAACCCACTTTAAAAAACTCCGTAGGGGCGAGTGAGAAAAAGGGGAGGCGAATCCAGCGTTTTGCCCCTCCCGCACTAGAGGACATGCTCTCAGGCAAGAAATTCATCAACACGATGAGTAAAAACGAACCAAAAAAGAGCACAAAACCCAGCTTGACAAACCATTTATCTGGATTGAGCCAAGAAATCCCCCACATCAGCACTATCCCCACTCCCACAGCCACCGCTTGGCGGATAAAAAAGTGGAATTCTTGGTAGCGGTATAAAAGGGTGGTGTAGGTGGAAAGAGAGTAGCTCATCACTACGCTTAAGCCCATCAGTAGGCTCGCATAGAGAAATAAACGCCGGTAAGCCATCAAAGACCTTTGGAAAATATGTTTGGAAACTATGCTATAATTATACAAAATTTTGCAGGCTTGGCTTTTGGGGTTGTGGAATACTCCTTGCTTTTAAGTCTCTAAGAAAGGGTTTTTATGGATTTGTCTAAAGCCTATCCTTTAGTGTATAAGGCGATGGATTATCGCGCCTTGCGGCAGGATTTGATCGCAAGCAATATCGCCAATGTGGACACGCCTTTTTACCGCCCTAAGGATTTGGATTTTGAAACCATGCTAGCCCATAAGAAGGCACAGGTGTTTGATCACCAAAAAGACGAGCATTTAAAGCTTGCAGAGACCAATCCACGGCATTTAGAGCCTAAGGACTATGAGGACAACAGGGCGACCATCTTTTTTAGGGATGGGCACTTGGCTAAGAATGATGGTAACAGCGTGGATATTGACATTGAGACCTCAGAGATGGGGAAAAATTCTACCATGTATTTGGCTCTGACTACCGCGCTTAAGAAACACAGAAGCATCGTCAATTACGCTATTGACGCAGCCAAGAATATTTAGAAGGAAGGACAACCATGTTTTTATCTAGCTTTGACATCAGCGGTTATGGATTATCCGCCCAGAGAGTGCGCGCTAATCTCATTTCTTCTAATATTGCTAACGCAAACACCACCCGCACCGATGAGGGCGGACCTTACCGCCGTCAAGAAGCGATCTTTAGAGCCTTTGACTTCAACAAGGTATTGAACGAAAAACTCGCAGAAAATAACAATTTGATGGAGTATGAAGACCCCTTAGATGAGAGCGATGACATTGAAAAGCCCAACCCACCCATCATGGGGGTGTATATTGAAAAGATCGTGCGCGATGACAAAGCACCTCTTTTAAAATACGATCCCACCCACCCGGACGCGGACGCTAACGGCTATGTGTCCTACCCTAATGTCAATCCAGTGGTGGAGATGGCAGATTTGATCGAGGCTACGCGCGCTTATCAAGCCAATGTCGCGGCGTTTCAAAGCACTAAAAATATGGCGACCAACGCCATTGGCATGCTACAAGCTTAATTTAAAGAAAGGAGATTCTCTTTCGCGCTTAAAGATTCGCTAGAAGAGACGATATAGGTGGACAAGATGCAAGGAGTCAACATGAAAACTTTATACACTGATATAGGGTTGAATAAAGCTAGCACTCCTTTAGATTCAAAGGCGCATGAGAATCTAATGGAGAAGGGGGAGTTCTCTGCGATGCTCAAGCACTCTATTGATGAACTCAACAACACCCAAAAGGAGTCCGATAAGGCACTCGCAGACATGGCAACCGGGCAAGTTAAAGACCTGCACCAAGCCGCGATTGCTATTGGCAAAGCCGAAACTAGCATGAAGCTTATGCTAGAGGTGCGCAACAAGGCGATTAGTGCCTACAAAGAGTTGCTAAGGACACAGATTTAACCTCTTGCTTGTGCTAGGAAGCTTTTATGAGCACTGAGCCAAGCCCTGCTACCCCCCCCCTCCCTAACCCTGAATTAGACCCTAGACGCACTGAGAGGCTTTTACTCATCTTCTTAGTCGTGGGGGGCTGTTTGCTCCTCTTTGTGGTGGTGATGTTTTTTAAGGCGATCTTACCTAGAAAAATGCCCGCTTTCGTGGTAACAAAAACTAATATCGCCACGCGGGGTAGCATTTATAGCCAAGATGGTTTTAGCCTAGCTAGTAGCCAAAAACTCTTTAAGGTGAGTTTTAACCCCCTCTCCATTGATCCAGACAAGCGCGACTTTTTTATTGACTTGCTCTCCATTTACACCAATATCCCCCGCTCCCTCATCGCTGAAAAATGCACCCAAAATAGCTATGTTACCCTCTCTTATAATATCAACGCCAACACGGCAGCAAGCTTACGCCAGCTCAACGCCAAGCTATTAGCCTATAATGTCTTTGTGGAGTATGAGGACAATAGTAAAAAAATCGTGCCCAAGATCGGGCTGAATATTGAAGTGAGCGGGATTGCTAGAAACTACCCTTATAAAGATAATTTTGAGCCCTTAGTGGGCTATGTCAAAAAGATCGACACCTCTAAGATCACAATGGTGCAGGGGGTCAAGGGCTTAGAAAAGTTTGACAATAAAATGCTTGTTGCCAAACATGACGGGCAGGACACGGGCAAGCGCGACATCGGCTTTAATCTCATTGAGGATAAGAGTTTTGAGAGTATCGCGCGCGTGGATGGCTTTGATCTCACTTTGAGTATCCCCTTAAAGATTCAACGCGATCTAGAGCACCTCTTAGACAGGGCAAAGACTCATTATAAATCCCAGCAGATCATTGCAGGCGTGTTTTCTCCAAATAATGGCGAAATCCTTGCCCTAGCGACCACTAATAGATTTAACCCCAATAATATCCAAAAGAGCGATTACTCAGCATTGAATGTAGATGCGATCGAACTCTCCTTTGAGCCCGGGAGCACCATTAAGCCCATTGTTTATAGCCTGCTGGTAGATAAAAAACGCATTGACACCACTAAGCCCATTGATTTAAGCCATGGTGTTTACAAGCTGGGCAAATACACCATTAGAGACGATCTCATCCCCCCCAAAAACCCCACAATCGAAGATGTTTTAGTGCGCTCCAGCAATGTGGGCATGATCAAACTCTCTAAACGGCTGAGTGGACCAGAAATGTATCAGGGTTTGAAAAGTTTTGGGGTGAGTGAGCCTACTGGGATTGACTTGCCCTATGAAAAAACGGGGCTACTCCCCAGTGTGCGCCTGCTCAGTGGTGAAGTGTATAAGGGCAGTGTTTCTTATGGCTATGGCTTGCGCACCACCTTTATGCAACTCTTGCGCGCTTACGGGGTGTTTGCTAATGGGGGATTTTTAGTAACTCCCCACTTGGTGCAACGCTTTAGTGCCTCCAATGGCGATGTTTATATCCCCAATTTCCCCCCTAAAAAACAAGTCATCAGCAAGGAGAGCGCGCGCAAAATGCAAGAACTCTTGATTAAAGTCGTAACCCATGGCACGGGCAAGAGCGCGCAGGTGGGTGGGCTTATCATCGGGGGCAAGACAGGCACAGCACGCATTGCCAACAAGGGCAAATACACTGATGTTTATAATAGCTCATTTTTTGGCTTTGCTAGGGACAAGCAAAACACTTATGGGATTGGTGTCGTGGTTTTTGGCTCTTTGGGGAGTGAAGAGTATTATGGCAGCCAAACAGCCGCGCCCATTTTTAAGCAGATTGTGCAATTGCTCATTAAAAACCAGTATCTCACGCCCACCCTCATATCTCCCCCCAAAACCCCCGCGCACAGACATTAAGAAAAATGCGAATAAGCCATGTTAGACTAAGAATACACCCAAAAGGATAAAAATGATTACACAAGATCAGGTCTTAAACGCGCTCAAAAGCGTTATTTACCCCAATTTTGAGCGCGATATTGTCAGCTTTGGCTTTGTCAAAAATATCACCTTGCATGAGAGTCGTTTAGGGCTACTCTTAGAAATCCCCTCTAGCTCCCCAGAGGTCAAAGCCACTTTAGAAAGGGAAGTGCGCGCCAAAATGCAAGAGATTGGCATCAGCGCGCTACAACTAGACATCAAAACTCCCCCTAAAAAAGAACCCCAACAAGCCACCAGCAACAAAAACCTAGCCCCCAATATTAAGCATGTGGTGATGGTTAGCTCGGGTAAGGGCGGGGTGGGCAAGAGCACCACCAGTGTTAATTTAGCCATTAGCCTAGCCCAAGCTGGGCAAAAAGTCGGCTTGCTGGATGCGGATGTCTATGGTCCTAATATTCCTAGAATGTTAGGCTTGGTGGGCGTGGACCCCATGAGCGATCCTAGTGGCAAAAAACTTATCCCGCTAGAAGCCTACAATGTCAAAACCATGAGTATGGGGCTACTCTATGAAGAAGGGCAGAGTTTAATTTGGCGCGGACCCATGCTTATGCGCGCCATTGAGCAAATGCTCACCGATATTTTATGGGGACAGCTAGATATTCTCATTGTGGATATGCCCCCGGGCACGGGCGATGCCCAGCTCACTCTAGCCCAAGCCGTGCCCATTAGCGCGGGCGTTAGTGTAACTACCCCTCAACTGATAAGCCTAGATGATGCTGCGCGCTCTTTAGACATGTTTGCCAAATTACATGTTCCCATTGCGGGCGTGATTGAGAACATGAGCGGGTTTGTCTGCCCGCATTGTGCGCACACCAGCGATATTTTTGGCAAGGATAATCTAAGTGCGCTCCTAGAGCAATACCAAACCCAAGCACTCGCGCGCATCCCCTTAGAAATGCAGGTTAGAGAGGGAGGGGATAAGGGCACGCCCATTAGTGTGCTTAATCCTAAATCCCCGGTCAGTCTTGCCTACCAACAAGCTAGCGAAAAACTCCTAGAATTTTTAGCCAAAGTGGCGCGCGAAGAGTTGGCAACCAACAAAGAAATTCAACCTACGATCCGCTAGTGCTTAACGCTTTCAAACGCGCTGTTCACCTCTATGATCCGGGTTACTTTAGCCTGATCTACGCGCTCAAGGCGACCTTTACCACTTTTTTATGCGCCGTCTTAGGGGCGTTTTTCTTTAGTCCCTTTATCACCATTTGGGCAGGGTTTCAGGCGATTTTCATTTACTTTTTAAGTGTGCTCATCAGCGACAAGGATCATGAGATCCACTATCTATTGAGCTTTGTGGCAATAAGTTGTGCGATCATCATGCTGGTGTATCCGGTGGCGCATTTTGGGGTGTGGCTGTGCGTGCCCCTATATTGCATCACTTTTTTTGTGGGGCTCTCTATGGCTTATAGCATGGACTTACACAAGGTGTGCAATACCGCTCTTTCCAATGGACTCATCACTTGCTTATACCTAGACGCGCACGCGCCTATTAATCTAACCCAGAGTTTAGGCATGGTGAGTTTATTGGCTATACTCAGTATCCTCCTGCAGTATTTTGTCTTTGTCTCCAAATACAGTGCTTTCACCAAAAAGCGTTTTAGTATTCTGCTCTCTAATATGGAATTGATGTTGCAATACGCCAACCACCCGCACGACTACGCCATGATTAAGACCCAAGTGCTCCAGCAAATCCAAAACACCAAGAGGATTTTAAACTCCAAATCCAGTAAGATCAAAGACCCCCATACCATCCAAAATCTCCAACGGAGTCTCTTTCAGCTCCACGCCTTAGAGGAAATCTACCACTCCATCCACTCTATCTATGGCTATTTCAACACCCAAACTCTAGAGTTAGTGCGCCAAGAGCTCTTATTGAATTTCCAAATTTTAGCAGGGGTATTTAGCCAAAAGAATATCCCCTTACACATGGACGCTTTGCAACATCTTAACCCCCATGTGGATAAACTCGTGCGCCACTCCATTGAGATCATTTACAACAAAATGGAGGTGTTTTTAATCGGGGGAGAAATGCCCTTAAGACCCCCCACCAGCACACCCCCCTCCTTTAAGAGTGTCTTAGAAGCCTTGCACTTCAAACACCCCATCTTCCAATACGCCTTTAAATACGCGACCGCCATGGGGATTTCCGTCTTTATTGCGCGTTATTTTGGCTTTAACCATGGCATGTGGATTGCGATGGCGACCCTGCTTGTTTCGCGCTCGTCTCTAGGGAGCACTAAGGAAACCCAATTAGAATTTGTCAAGGGATCGGCTGTCGGGTTATTGCCCGGTTTGTTGGTGGTGTGGCTTTTTGCAGACACTTGGGTGTTTTATGTTTGTTTGGGGTTGGGGGTGTTCTTGTTTATTTATCTCAAGGTGTATTCCTACACCACTTGGGCGAGTGCCTTGATGTTCGCCTTTTTGCTATGTTTTTCACTCTTTACGCACAATTTTATGGATATTGTGGTCTCAAGAGTAACAGACATCGCGCTAGGAATCGCCATTGTCTATAGCGTGTTTTTATTCCTGTGGCCCAAATACGATAAGGACGCGTTTATCCAGCACATGCAAGGTGCACTCAACACCTTAAAAAACCTACTCAGTCTCACTCTTAAGCCCCATAACCCCCGCGCCCTAGACATCCAAAGCCATTTTTTAAACCAATACAACGAGTTTAAGCTCTGTTTGAAACATGCCCGTAGCGAGACTTCTGACACCAAGAGTATCCAATCTCTCTTCCGCGCGCTCAAATGTTTAGATGTGTTAGACACCTTGAGTTACCGCCTCTATGAGTATTGCCACAACACCCCCCTTTGTCAAGAAGTCCAAGTCTTGGTGCACAACAACACCCGCTTGATTCTTAGCCGCTACACCCAAATACTCAACTATCTGCACAACAAGCCCCATTATTTCAAACCCCAACAAGCCGGACGCCTACTCCACATCAGCCATGATCTAGATACCCTCTTTGATACCCTCTTTGATACCCAAAACGCGCTCTTTAAAGAAATTACAGCCGTGTTTAAATACTAGGCTTTGCAACTTCCCAGCGCGCCAAGCCACAAAGCCGCCCCCTCACTTGTTAGAATAAAGCAATTAGGCGCGCTGTAAATCTCTCTGTCCTTAAATAGCTGTTGTTCTTGGCTGGAAAACCCGCCCTCAGGTCCGATGAGTATGCCTCCCTCTAGACTGGCTAATCCATCGCTCCCATGAAAATCTAGCACTTTGGCGCGTGGATAGGCTTGTAATACCGCTTGGGTGTTGGCAAAATGTTCTAAGATCATCAAGTCGCCACGCCCACTCTGTTGGTTAGAGGTGATCAAAATCTTTTGTAAGCGTTGCATTTGGCGCGCCCCAAAGACTTCTCTTTGGCTGTATTGCGCGTAAAAAAAGCTAATCTTACCCACCCCCATTTGATTCAAATAGGGCAGGACTCTTTCGATCTCCCTATGCGCGATCAAAGCCCAAATCAAATGGGTTTGTTGTGCGGGGCGTTTGGGAGAAAAACGACTCTCTAGCAGGCGCAAACACGCGTGTTTTTTGTGCACGCTCACCTGGGCATAGAGATAGAGCATGTCATCAACAAGGTTTCTAAAAGCCAAGACTTCTTGAGCCTGCGTGCGCCTACTGGCATACAAATGCCTATGAAGCGCGCCTTCTATAACAAGCTCTACTTGGCCGGCACTAGGGTGATAACTAAATTGCATGCCTCTACTTTAACACTTTTTTGGCAGGTTTTATGATAACATTATGGATAAAACAATGGATGATTTTTGAACCCTACACCTTCTCAAGAAGCGGTGGTCTTATTGAATATGGGCGGACCCAACCACTTACAAGAAGTGGAAGTTTTCTTGCATAACATGTTCAATGACCCCTGTATCCTCTCTATTAAAAACGCCCGTTTGCGCCAATTGGTGGCTAAATGCATTGTCAAAAGCCGTGCTTCTAAATCGCGCGCCATCTACGCGCGCATTGGGGGTAAATCCCCCATCGCCTCTTTGAGCGCGCAACTTGCCCAAAAGTTATGCGCCCTCGATCCTAGCCGCTATTACACCTACGCGATGCGCTACACCCCCCCCTACGCCCTAGGGGTGCTCGAACAACTCCAACAACG
The DNA here is from genome assembly GCF_003660355.1 of Helicobacter sp. L8. Classification (NCBI taxonomy): domain Bacteria; kingdom Pseudomonadati; phylum Campylobacterota; class Epsilonproteobacteria; order Campylobacterales; family Helicobacteraceae; genus Helicobacter; species Helicobacter sp. L8. The sequence continues at coordinate 77,865 of NZ_QXQR01000003.1, read as the reverse complement.
CGCGATCAAGCATATTACCCTCTTTTCCATGTATGCCCAATACTCCACAACCACCACTCTCTCCTCGCTCACAGACGCGCACAACGCCCTTAAGAGTCTCAATTACACCCCGCTTTTAAACATCATCGATCGCTTTTACACCAACGCGCTTTACAACCAAGCCATTGTGCAAAGCATTATAGCGACTTTAAAGGGGCGCGATCCCCAAGAGTTTGTGTTGATCTTTAGCGTGCATGGTCTACCTGAGCGCGTGATCCTACAGGGCGATCCCTACCAAGCTGAGTGTATCCACCATGTGAGTTTACTCAAGCAAGCCCTAACGCGCGCGTGTGTTTTTTTTAAGCATGTAGAGCTGGCTTACCAATCCAAAGTAGGTCCTATGAAATGGCTAGAACCCAGCACAGAGGCGATGATAGAACACCACCGTAAGAGCAAATTGGTGATTTACCCCCTCTCTTTTAGCATTGATAATTCTGAAACCCTATATGAATTGCAAATCCAATACCGCTTGGATGCCAAGCGTTTGGGGGTTTTAGAATATTTAGTCTGCCCTTGTTTGAACGATCACCTCGATTTTGCCAAAGCCATTTTAGAAGTTTTAGATAATCAACGCGCCAAGCCAAGCTAGATTTACTCTATAAGACTACAATGAGAGCCCTATCTCATTTGAAAGGATTGATATGCATAGGTTCTTTTTGTGCTTACTCACTTTGCTAGCCCTAGCCCATGCCAATGATGATGCCATCAACGAAGAGATGATTAGCTCAGGGAGCACTAGCCCCAAACAAGCCCTAGAGGAAGCCAATAACCTAGACAAGCTAAGTTATGCCGGACTAGAAGATGTCTTTTTAGACACCAACACCATCGCCCCGCATGGCAAGTACATGTTGCTTGTCTTTGGCAAAAATGGCTGTTCTTATTGCGAATTGCTCAAGCAGGACATCAAGCAACATGACGCGCTCAAAAATTTCATCAAAGCCCATTACAGCGCCTACTACATCAATATCAGCTACTCCAAAATGCACAATTTCCAAGTGGGTGGTCCGCACAAAAACAGAGAGTTTAAGCTCCCCACCGCCGAATTGGCTTCTATTTACGATGTCAATTCCACACCCACGATTGTCTTTGCCAACCCAGATGGCAAAACCATTTACGAGCTCCCCGGTTACATGCCCTATAAACAATTCCTAGCCGTCCTAGAGTTTGTAGGCAAGGGCTTGCACAAGGGGATTAAGGACAATAAAGAGTTTATCAGCAAGTTGCGCGCCTATATCTTGAAGCGCACTAGGGAGCTCAATGCGGCTTAAAACACTCCTTTACTTTTTCTTGGGTTCGTTTTGGGTGGCAATCCCGGTGATGATCACCTATGCCACCGCTTGCGCGCTAGCGACCTTTGTGGAAAATGATTATGGCACACCTGCTGCCCAAGCGGTGGTTTACCACACTTGGTGGTTTAACGCTCTGCACGCGTATTTGTTGATTCTCATCATCGGATCGCTCATTAGCTCTAGGGCGTTCCAGCGCAAGCGTTGGATAAGCATCTTTTTTCATCTCTCTTTGGTGGTGATCATCGTGGGAGCGGGGATCACGCGCTTTTTTGGCTTTGAAGCCACCATGCATATTAGAGAGGACGCTACCAGCAACGCGATCACCACTAGCGACACCTATTTGAATATCCAAGCTAGTAAGCCAGATACCCCTCCCCTGCATTTTGCGCTCAAAAGCGCGCTTTCACCCTTTTCTAGACACTTGCCCAAACAAAGACTCAGTGTCTTTGACCAACCTCTCCTCTTAGAGCCCTTGAGTGTGCGCAAGCAAAGCCCAGATAAAAAGGACAACCACGCTCTTTTGCAACTCAAGGTTAGTTATCAGGGGCAAAGCCATATCTACGCTATTGTAGGCGGACCCGGGATTGAAAGCCAAGATGTGAGCGCGGATTTTCAAGGGGTGCGTATCGCGATCAATTGGGGGGTTACCACAAAGAAACTCCCCTTTGCCCTCAAACTCAAACGCTTTGAATTGGAACGCTACCCGGGGTCTATGAGCCCCTCTTCTTACGCCTCCGAGGTGGAGATTTTAGATAATCAAGGCAGGCTCATCAAGCCTTATCGCATCTTTATGAACCATGTCTTAGATTATGGAGGGTATCGCTTTTTCCAAAGTTCTTACGATCGCGATGAAAAAGGCACGATCCTCTCTGTCAACAAAGATCCGGGCAAACCCATCACTTACCTAGGCTATGCGGGCTTGATCTTAGGGGCGATCGCTTTGCTCTTTGGGCGTAGCGGGCGTTTCCAGAGGCTATCTCTCTTTTTAAAATCCCAAAACATTGCCGGGTTATTCTTGTTGGGCATGCTGGCTTTGGGGGGGACACATTTGCGCGCCGAAGCAGGCAAAATTGACATGCATGGGGGCAAGCCTGAAGCCACCCCTTTAAATGACATGGGCAAGGCTGCCCTAGAAAAAGAAAAGATCGCCACCTTACATGCGGGCATCATCCAGCGCATGAAAAATCTCAAAGCGCACTCTAAGGGCAAGTTAGGCAAATTCCAACGCCTGCAAGTGCAGGGTTTTGATGGACGCATTAAGCCTTTGGACACCTTGAGCATGGATTTAATCCACAAGATCACCCACCACGATGGCTTCAAGGGCATGGACAATATCCAAGTGATGTTAGGCATGATGCTCTACCCAGATGACTACAAGAGTATCAAGATGATCTACACCTCCACGCACAAATTGCGCCGCATCTTAGGCGTGCCCCCTAACCAAGCGCGCGTGGCTTTTGTAGACATTTTTGGTCCGCATGGTTACAAACTCCAAAACTATGTAGAGGAGATCAACCAAAAAGCCCCCAAGGATCGCGATGAATTTGACAAGGACATCTTGCGCGTGGATGAACGAGTCAACTGGGTTTACACCATTTTTAGTGGGGCGATTTTGAAAATTTTCCCAGAGAAAAACTCTAACTCTTGGCTCTCCCCAGCTGATGCGATCAAGAGTAGCGATGCGCCTTTGGCTAAAGAAGCTAGGGAATTTTTACGCGCTCTCTTTGTGGGCTTTGATGCGGGAGTGGACTCTAATCAATGGGACAAGGTGAATCAAACCTTGGACGCGTTGGGTGCCTACCAGCGTGCCCATAGCTCTCTAGTCTTAAGCCCAGCCAAGATCAACGCGGAGATCTTTTTAAACCATAGCAATTTCTTTAACATGCTCACTCTGCCCTATATTTTGCTAGGTTTGCTCTTATTAGGGGTGGTGTTGGTAGCCACCTTCAAAAACAAACCCCCTAAGGCGTGGGTGCATTGGGGGTTTTATGGCGCGCTCTTGTTACTAGCCCTAGCGCACACGGCTGGGCTCTTATTGCGCTGGTATGTGAGCGAGCACTCCCCTTGGAGCAACGCCTATGAATCCATGCTCTACATCGCATGGGCGGCTATTGTCGCCGGACTCATCTTGCGCTCTAACTTAGCCCTTTGCGCTTCTAGCTTTTTGGGGGGAATCGCCCTCTTTGTGGCGCACTTGGGCTTTATGGACCCCCAAATTGGCAATCTTGTGCCCGTGCTCAAATCCTATTGGCTCAATATCCATGTGTCCATCATCACAGCCAGTTATGGCTTTTTGGGCTTGTGCTTTATTTTGGGAATCTTAACCCTCCTGCTCTTTGTGTTAAGAAGCCCCAAACGCCCCAATATTGACACCACGATCTGCTCCTTGAGCGCGATCAACGAAATGGGCATGATCTTAGGGCTTTTATTGTTGAGTGTGGGGAATTTCTTAGGGGGCGTGTGGGCTAATGAATCTTGGGGGCGTTATTGGGGCTGGGACGCTAAAGAAACTTGGGCATTGATCTCCATTGCGGTTTACGCTGTGATCTTGCACCTGCGCTTTTTGCGTTTTGAGTTCATGCCCTTTGTCTTTGCTAGCGCGAGTGTGGTGGGCTTTTACTCCATTTTGATGACCTATTTTGGAGTCAACTACTACCTCTCAGGCATGCACAGCTATGCCGCAGGCGATCCTGTGCCCATCCCTAGTTTTCTCTACTTCTTTGTGGCGGGCACTTTGCTTCTCATTGTAGCGGCTAGCTGGAAACGCCAACTTGTGATGCCCAAATTCTAGTGTTATTAATTTTAAGTGGCTACAATAGTGCGTTTCAATTTTACTCTAAGGACAAGCGATGGCAACCAGAAAAGAACATGATTTTATTGGCGAAATGGAGATTGATGATAGTCTCTACTATGGGATTCAAACCATGCGTGCGGTGGAAAATTTCAATATCACCCATGATCGCCTGTTCAATTACCCCATTTTTATCCGCTCTTTTGCACAGGTGAAAAAGGCTGCTGCTCTAGCCAATGCCGAGCTAGGGCTCATTGACATCAAGATCAGCGATGCGATCTGCCATGCCTGCGATAAAATCATTGATGGGGAATACCAAGATCAATTTGTGGTGGATATGATTCAAGGCGGGGCGGGCACCAGCACGAATATGAATATGAACGAGGTGATCGCCAATGTGGCTTTAGAATATCTGGGGCACAAAAAGGGCGAATACCAATATTGCCACCCCAATGACCATGTGAATCGCTCCCAATCCACCAATGACGCTTATCCCAGCGCGCTTAAAATTGCCATTTACGAACGCCTGGATCACATGACCCAAGTGCTGAAAGTGCTAAAAGACGCGTTTGCTAGAAAAGCTAAAGAGTTTTCCCATGTGCTCAAAATGGGGCGCACCCAGCTCCAAGACGCTGTGCCCATGACTTTAGGGCAGGAGTTTGAAACCTTTGTGTCCATGGTGGAAAAGGATATCCAACACATTTTAGACGCGCGTAGCTGGACGCGTGTGATTAACTTAGGGGGCACGGCTATTGGCACGGGCATTAATTCTCACCCCGATTACAAACGCATTGTAGAAAAGAAAATCCAAGAAGTTACCGGTAGACCTTTCACCATCGCCCATGATCTCATTGAAGCTAGCCAAAGCACAGGTTCTTATGTGCAAGTGAGTGGGGCACTCAAGCGCGTGGCGATCAAGCTCTCTAAAATCTGCAACGACTTGCGCCTATTGAGTTCAGGACCGCGCGCGGGGCTCAATGAGATCAATTTACCTAAAATGCAACCGGGGAGCTCTATTATGCCCGGCAAGGTCAACCCCGTGATCCCCGAAGTGGTGAATCAAGTGTGCTTTTCTGTAATTGGGAATGACTTAGCCGTGGCAATGGCTGCTGAAGGAGGGCAGTTGCAACTCAATGTCTTTGAGCCTGTGATCGCCTACAAGCTCTTCCACTCTTTCTTAATGCTCAACCGCGCTATGCGCACTTTGGTAGAAAAATGTATCAATGGAATCACTGCCAATGAAAAGATTTGCCATGACTATGTCTTCAATAGTATTGGCATTGTAACCGCACTCAACCCGCATATTGGGTATGAAAAATCTGCCTCCATCGCTAAAGAGGCACTAGACACGGGCAAGTCCGTCCAGCAGATTGTGCTAGAGCGCCAACTTCTCACCAAAGAACAACTAGCTGAGATCTTCCAGCCTGAAAACATGGTGAGCCCCCATGTTTTCAAAAAGCACAAAGACTAGCTTTGAGGTGGGCGTTCCTTCTGTTTTTGCTAAGTAGCATTTTGGGCGCGCACACGCCCGCACGCCCGCGCTTACTCTCCCCCATCCCCCCAGCCCCACAGATTGTCATGCCCTTAGAGCCCTGCAATGATGATTGTTTGAGAAAACTCTATGCGAGAGGGCAGATCTTTTCGTTTATGGCGCGCTATGTCTCTAGTCAGGACGCGCAATTAAAAGATGACTATGTCATTATTAACGATCTGCTCAACCCCACCCTAGCTGTAGCCACTAAGCCAGACAAGGCACAACCCACACAGGGGGCTGTGCAAAAAGTCGCGCTCCTAGTGCCTAAAGATGTGGTGGGGAAGTATAGCAACACCGCTATTAACGCCATTTTAGCCTATCTCGCGCTCCAAGAACAAAATTTCATCTTTAAAGTCTTTGATAGCAAGAAAGAAGACCCGCAGAGTTTAAAGCAGGCTTATGAGGAGATTGTCCAGGAGCATTTCCCCTTTGTGATCGCCTTACTCACCCAAAATGGGGTGTTGAACTTGATTAGCCAAACCCCCTTAAGTCTGCCCACCATCGTGCCCAGCGCGCACAAAGATCAACTAGAAAAGCGCGCAGATTTGCCCTCCGCTTTGATCTTTGGGGGGATTGATTTTAGCCAACAGGTAAGCATGCTTGTGGATTTAAGCCAGCATAGACCCCTAGTGCTTTACAATGATGATAGCTTTAGGGGCGCGATGCTGGGCAAGAGTATCCAAGACTTGGGCGCGCCCATTCTCTACCAAGACACCATTACTTTTAAAAAAGCTAGCACCTTTTCGCATGAACTCAGAACGCAGATTCCCTATTTTAAAGAGGGTGTTGTGGTGCTCAACACCCCCATTGTCAAAACCGGGTTGTTGCTCTCCCAAATAGGGCTGCTCTCCAAAGCCAAACGCCCTAAAATGCTCCTCTCTTCGCAAATCAATTTCAATTTAGCCTTATTCATGCTAACCCAAGAACGCGATCGCCAACATTTCTACCTCACCAGCGCGATTGGCAAGATCAACCCCTATTTAGAACAATATGCCTCCATTTTGGGTGTGAACTTGGCTTACGACTGGGTGGGTTACACCAGTGTCAACGCCCTAGAGCACATGCTAGCTGACACCTACCACATTGCCCAACGCTACTTTAGCGAACCCCTGCAAAACAAGCAGATCGTCTACACCAACACCATTTACACCCCCAAAGGCTTAGGCTTTGTGCCTCTCTTATTGCCTACGCGCGCGCCAAGCTCCCCCCTCTTGCTTGAAGAATCAAGCGATGAATAAAGGACACTAGTGCAAGTGCATTTAAAACACGCCACCCCATTGAGTTGTTGCTACGAAGCGATTCGCACCTGTTACCAGAGTTTTGCTTACAGCGATGGGGGCGGGCGTAAGGATCTAGAACTCATCGATCGCGTGGCAAATAAATACCGCCATAACTCCACCTTAGAGCATTTGTTCTATAATTTTGAAATACTTGGAATCAGCCGGGCGTGTTTGCAAGAACTTGCGCGCCACAGAATGGCGAGCTTTTCAGTCAAATCTAGCCGTTACACTTTGAGCGAACTCAAAACCCAAGAGAGTTTCTTACCCTTGAGCGCGCAAAACCTTGAGCGCGCCCAAAAGTTTTTGGTGTTTACGGGAATAGAGGCGGTGGATCACGCCAGTGTGCAAGCTTTAGAAAATTTGCGCCTACTCATTAGCAACCATGTCAAAAACGACTACGCCAAATTTGCCATGCCTGAGAGTTATAAGACCAGCTTGGCTTTCAGTTTGAACGCGCGTAGCTTGCAAAATTTTCTCTCTTTGCGCACGGACAGCAAAGCCCTTTGGGAGATTCGCCAACTCGCCTTTGCGATCTATGAGGCGTTACCCCAAGATCACCAATACCTCTTTAGCGCGTGTTTAAAGGAAGCGCGCTGAAACTCCAACTTGTAGACACCTTTAGCCTATTGTTTAAATTCTACTACCACTTACAGGATTTGCGCACCTCCACGGGCACAAATACCGCATGGCTGAGTGCTTTTGTGCGCGTGGTCCAACAGGTTTATAAGCTCAAAGGGGATCACTTGGTCTTTGCCTTAGAGGGTAAAGAAAATAAGCGCAAGACATTGAGCCCCACTTACAAAGCCAATCGAGTCGCTCCCCCCGGACTAGAAGATCAATTGCCCATTATCTTGGAGTGGATGGAGCGCATGGGCTTAGATGTCTTTAGCGTGCCCGGGTATGAGAGCGATGATGTGATCGCAAGTTTGTGCGCTGTGTTTGAAGAAGCGCAGGTGCGTATTTTGAGCGCGGATAAGGATTTTTACCAATTAGTCAGCCCGCGCATTTTGCTATGCGATCCAGGAAGCAACACTCTAAGGGGCATAGAAGAATGCTTGGAGAAATACGGCATTTACCCCCACCAATTCGTAGAATACCAAGCTTTGGTGGGGGATAGTAGCGATGGGTATAAGGGTGTGGAGGGTGTGGGGGCGGTGTGGGGAGCTAAACTCATCCAAGCCTTTGGCACTTTAGAAAATCTCTATGACACCCTAGAAACCCATGGGATCACACAGCTTAAACTCCCCTCCAAATTGCAACGCGCGCTTCTCAAAGACAAGCCACAAGCCTTTTTAAGCCGCCAGCTTGCTACCCTGAACACCACGCTGTTTAGCCACCCTCCCACCTTGCAACCCTTCCCCCAAGAAAACCCCTTATTGCGTATTGCAGATGCCTTGCAGCACTACGAAATGTTTGGGCTACTCAAACAGATCACCCCTACCCCCATCCCCAAAAGCCCCCCCAAATCCCAAGATTTACACCTAGAAACCTCTAGCGTGTACGCGATCTATTTAGAACCCCAAAACGCCACTTTGGGTATCCTAGACATAGAGAGTGGGGCGTTTGGGCTTTTAGATTGCTACAATCCCCAAATAGATAAACAGGCTTTATGGCGATGCCAACTCATCGGGTACCAAATTAAAGAAGTTTTAGCCTTTTTAGCCCCCCCTTGTTTGCCCCGCTTTGAAGATGTCGCGCTATTGGCGTGGCTGTGTGATTCTGAGATCAAACCCCAAATTAGCGCGCTGGGCAAATTATTGGGGCTAGAGGCTTTTGAGAGCAAGCCTAACGCCCCTTTAGATGCCTTGATGTTAGAACGCAACACGCGCCTAATCGCCACCGCTTATAGGCATTACCAACGCGTTTTGAGCCCAGCCCTTTGGCAACTGGCTCACACTCTAGAATACCCTCTGCTAGAAATCTTGCTAGACATGCAGACACATGGGGTTTGCGTGGATTTGGATTATTTTGGGAGTCTACACATAGAGTTTCAAGACACTCTAAAGGCGTTGCAAGATCAAATCCACGCTCTAGCCCGCACCCCTCTCAATGTCAATTCCACCAAACAATGGGCGCATTTTCTCTACCAAGACTTGGGGCTACAAGCCAAGGGTGTAAAGAAGATCAAAACCGGGTTTTCCACCGATGAAGCCAGTTTAAAAGCCCTGCAAGACGCGTATGCGGGCATGACAATCCACAATGTCAATATTAACGCGCTCTTAGAGGCGCTCTTGCAATACCGCGAGATTTTCAAGCTCCAATCCACCTACATACAACCCCTGCTCTCTTGCAACACCCAAAGCAAGATTCACACTATCTTTTACCAAAACACCACCGCTAGCTCCCGTTTGAGCTCCGCGCATCCTAATTTGCAAAATATCCCCATACGCACCCCCTTAGGTAAGAAAATCGCCCACGGTTTTATCCCCAGCGCGCGCGATTTAGTGTTACTAGGGGTTGATTATTCCCAAATTGAGCTTAGACTCTTAGCCCATTTTAGCGGGGATACCCAATTAATCCAAGCCTTTTTGCAAGGACAAGACATCCACCTTAACACCGCTTTGGCTCTATTTAATGATCCGGATAAACGCGCCGCGGCTAAGAGCATCAACTTTGCTTTGATCTATGGCATGGGGGCTAGACGCTTGGGCGAAACCCTTAAGATCAGCCAACAAGAAGCCAGAGATTACATCGATCGCTACTTCAACGCCTTCCCCACAATCAAAGATTTTTTACAACATCTCAAAGCACGCCTTTTGCAAACCGGAGAGATCACCACGCTATTAGGGCATAAACGCTATTTTGACTTTGCGCAAGCCACCCCCAAGCTCCAAGCCGAATACCTGCGCGAAGGCGTGAATACCCTCTTTCAAGGGAGTGCTAGCGATCTGGTGAAATTAGCCATGCTCAAAATCCACGCCCACATCGCTCCATACCCTAGAGTAAAAATGCTAGTGCAGGTGCATGATGAAATCATCTTAGAAGCCCCCTGCGATCAAGCAGGCGATCTCGCCCTAGAGATCAAGGCACTCATGGAAAACATTTACCCTCTTAAAGTGCCCCTAGAGTGCCACACGGCTATCGCGCCTAACTGGGGGGATTTAAAGGGGTTGTAGCGGGGGTTTTCTGTGCTAGAATACCCCTTTAGATTTTTAGCGCACACAAGGAGAGTTATGAGTATCTATGTCAAAAACCGCATTAGGGGCAAGATTTCTTTGCACGAAAGAGGGCAGGGGAAGTATAGAGTGCATTTTGAAGCGCACCAAGTGGTGGTGCAAGCTAAGTGTTCTGAGAGCGAAGTGGAAAATTGCAATGTGGACGATGATGTTACGATTATCCTCAAAGTGATAGAGGTGTTGATCCCCAACTTCAGCCAACGCCTGAAATTGGATCCGATGGCTTTTAATGGGGTGATCATAAGCATGAAAGCCGATCGCAAAGAACCCAACATGCAACGCATCGAAGTGTCCCTGAATGATTGTAGTGTGGATTTTGTGCTCGATCAAGGCTCTATTGAACTCTACCACTTAGACAATGACAAAGAGTTAGTGCTCTTTTGCAAACCCGAGCACATCACGCTTTACTAACTACCACCAAGGTCCATACATCATGGGCATGCCCATCGCCATGGGATACATGCCATAGGGATACATCCCCATCCCCATAGGACCCATACCCATGGGGTACATGCCATAGGGGGACATCATGGGATACATCATCGGATTCATAGGGTAGTAGGGCATATACCCCCCTCCAGAGGGAGGTAGAGCCGAGATAGCAAACTTACCCCCATGCGCCATTTTTACCCCGGCTAGGGAGATGGTGTGGAAAGCCCCGTAGCGTTTGGGTTTGCTCTCATCAGGGATATCCCCGTCCTTATTGCCGACACATTCATTTTTGATCTCCCCGCACTCATTGAGGGTGTCCACATCGGGGAGATTGGGGTTGACATCGCTAGGATCGCCCACCCAGCACCCCCCCAACAGCGCGATCACCCCAAAGGGCAGTAATGACTTATGCGTGCGCGTCATGGTTTAGATTTACCCTTAGGATTAGCCCCTTTTACCCCCACATCCACGACATCCATAAAATCAGAGCGAAACTCTAGGGCTTTATTGGTAAAAACAGGCTTGAAATTATTCTTGACCAAGGGCTGGGCGTTAGCTTGGGGAGCGTGGCATTGGGTGCAATTAAAACGCGCATCGCTCACACTCTTGTTTTTAGTGGGGCGGTTGTTGCGGAAGTCAAAGAGGTGAGAAGGGGGCACAGGAGTTGCGCCCACGCTACTAGCCACATCTGGCATGTGGCAACCCAAGCATTGGTTATTCTCCTTAGTGATGGGCAAAAGCCCCGTAGTGTCATGGGGGATCATGGGTGGGGCGTTCTCATAGGCACGCTCAAAGCGTTGGCTCTCCCCCGGGGGTTTTTTGTGGAAATCATAGGAGCGCAACTTCAAATCCTTTTCGTCTTCTAGAGGGGTGTTGCGTAGCCCAATCTGTGTATCGCTTATGAGAGGTTGCTTTGTTTGCGCCTGCTCATCTCCTTGCTTGTGGTGGCTAGCCGCCCAAAGCCCCCCCACCACGAACACCCCCACAAAAATTCCAAAACGCATCTCACGCCACATGCACATCCTTTGTTTGGTTTGTAGAATTATAGCAAGTTTAACGCATTTATCAGACTACAAGTCCTATTTTCCTCTCTGCCTAACCCTTCAAATAGCTTTTATTTGGTAGGCTAACACAAAGGAGCTTGCATGTTTGGTCCCTTCAAAAACGCCCCCCACAAACCCCCCTTGCAGGCAGATAAGATCGATCCCACTTACCGCCGTTTGCGCTATCAGGTGTTTTTAGGGATTTTCTTTGGCTATGCCGCCTATTACTTCACGCGCTCTAATTTTGATTTGGCTCAAAAGGGGCTCATTGAAGCAGGCTTATACACCAAAACCCAGCTGGGCATCATTGGCACGGGCATGGGTCTAGCTTACGGGCTCTCCAAGTTTTTCATGGCTGGCATTTCGGATCGCTCCAACCCTAAGGTCTTTTTACCCACTGGGTTATTGTTATCGGGCTTGTGCATGACACTTATGGGGTTAGCCCCTTGGGCGACTTCTAGTGTGGCGATCATGTTTGTTCTTATCTTTCTAAATAGCTGGTTTCAGGGTATGGGTTGGCCTGCCTGCGGGCGCACGATGGTACATTGGTTCTCTAGCCTTGAGCGCGGGTCTGTGGTGTCTGTGTGGAATTGTGCGCACAATGTGGGCGGGATGGTGCCGGGTATGATGGTCCTCTTAGCTGGTGCGCTTTACTTTAGCCAACATGGGGTACAAGCAAGCGCTAAGGACATCTGGCATCAAGCGTTGTATTACCCGGGTATTTTAGCCATGCTCATGGCTGTGCCGGTGTTTTTGGTGATGAAAGACACGCCCCAATCTTGCGGGCTACCTCCCATAGAAAAATGGCGCAACGACTACCCCCCCAACTACAATGAAAAAACTTACGAGCACAATTTAAGCACCAAAGAGATTTTTATCACCTATGTGCTCAAAAACAAACTCTTATGGGCGATCGCACTGGCAAATGTCTTTGTGTATTTAATCCGCTATGGGGTGTTGAAGTGGTCGCCGGTGTATCTGGGTGAAGTCAAGTATTTTAATATCAAGGGCACGGCGTGGGCTTATACTCTCTATGAATTAGCCGCCATTCCGGGCACTCTGCTTTGTGGCTTTGTGTCTGACAAGATTTTTAAGGGCAAAAGGGGGCTAACCGGCTTGATCTTTATGATCTTAACCACTCTAGCCGTGCTAGCTCTCTGGCTCAACCCGGCTACGCCCAAAGACCAACTTGCCCATTATCCCCATTGGTATAACAACCCCCACCAACTCTTAGATTTTATTTTGATGACCACCATTGGTTTTCTCATCTATGGTCCTGTGATGCTCATTGGTTTGCATGCCCTAGAGCTAGCTCCCAAAAAAGCAGCCGGCACAGCGGCCGGCTTTACCGGCTTATTTGGGTATTTGGGGGGCACTGTGTCTGCTTCAGCCTTGATAGGCTTTGTAGCCGATCGCTTTGGTTGGGATGGGGGTTTTTATGTGATGGTGGGCGGGGGCGTGTGCGCTATTGTTTTAATGCTGGTGGTGATGTTAGCAGAGAATAAGCACAAAGCCAGTTTAAACGATCATTATGGAAAGTAAGGGGAATGACCCTAAAAGAAGTTTGGAAGAAATACTATTCTTCATTGTCCTTAAGACTCATCACCCCCCCCACCACAGTCCCCACACCTGCCCCCACCAAAGTGCCCACTAGAGGGATCATAGAACCCAAAAAGCCCCCAATGGCAAAACCAGCTAAGGGCTTGGGGACCTTGGGGGGTTTGGAGTTTGTTGGGTTATTTTGCATCTTACAAGGTTATTTTAACTTTTTCATTGTCTGTTCAGCCATACCCGCGGTAACCGCAGATACAGTTCTGCAAAGCTACCCAACAAGCCCTGTTGAGCCTTCGTATTTCTTTTTATTCGCTTCAGCCCTCGCCTTGATGTCTTCTAATTTTTGCAATCTGTCGTCCATGTTGTCTTCCTAATCCAACATCTTAGCCGCCTCTTGGTAAAGCATAAAATTTTTCACCACCCAGTCTTTGAGTTGATCCACCTTATGCGTGGATACGCCCATTTCTTTGGCATAAGAGTAGATGGTGTCCCTCTCATTGTCATGCCAACGGCTATCCGCGAGTGCTACAGAGGTTAACTCTAGTAATACGGCATGTTTGGCGTGGTTGGTGTTAAAGAGTTTACCCAGCTCGCTTAAAGGCACTTCTTTTTCACTAATGCCATACTCGCATTGCTTTTTGATCACATCTAGCGCGCCTAGTTGCAATTCGTGCAACACGCCATCGGCTTCAATGACTTTTCTAGCCAAATACAAAAACACTTGTTGTTGTTCAACACTCAAATCTTGGATAAACATGTTTGTTTCTTGTGGGTTTAAAGTTTTAAGCCCATTTGCCAGAGCCTTTAAGCTCTACGGCGATTGTGTCTGCCTTGACATCCCAAGAGCTATTATCTGCTGGATTGCAGCTCGAACAAACCGGCACAACCCACCAACTGCGCTCATCATCCAAATACACATGCGCGCCCCGATCGGCACTATTAGAACAGCCATAAATACAGCATTTTGGGCTAGATTTGCCGGTTTCTTTTTTCCAAAACTCAATCCATGAACGCTCAACTTTGGGTCTGTGGTTGGTCGTATTCGTGATATGCGTAATGGCAGTGAAAGTCCTTTTGCCCATTTGTTACTCTCTTTTCTAAATTTAGACACCTATTATACAGAGCCATAGAAAGAGAGTCAAGGGGTTTTGGGGGTGGGTAAAACCACTACTAAAGATTTTAGCCTATTTCCTGCAAAACAACGACTCCCCCACCACTAAAAACCCACACCCCAATAAAACAAACAGGCAACGCCCTACAATCCAGTCCCATAGATTTGCTCTTGAATAAAAATACTCCATAATCCACGATGCCTTAATAACACCAACAATGCCAAAGAACACATGTTCATGGCTAAGGATAAAGCCAAATTGGGCAAAAATCCTTGTCTGCACACTTGAATAACACCACAGCACCACTTTTTTATCCCAAAGAGGGATACAACGCCTTCAAGATCTAGCCATGGGGTTATGCTGTGCGCTGGTGATAAACATAGCGTGTTTCAAAATCTTTGTCATGCCGTGCCAACACTCTCTTCTGCCCTCTTTGACACTTCAATGGCACATTAAGCTCCCAAATGGCTTTGCTTATTAGACCTCCTTCTAAGCCTTTGCTTTCTCTTGTAGATGTGTTGCATCGTATTGCTGGTATGTAAGGCGCGTTTGTGCTATACTCTGCGCTTTTGGGGGATGTTGAGAAAAAGGGGTGTGATGGAATTTTTAGGCTTTATGGCGGTGTTTGTGGTGGTGTGTCTGCTCTTTTTCAAGCCCGCTTGTGAAAAATTAGCCTTTGGAATTTTTGTAGTGGCGTGGTTGGTGGAGTTAGTAATGTTTGTCGCGCACACTTCTAACTTCTTCCCCAATGTGAATTTATAGGGGTCTTATGCAACAAACTCGAACTTTTTACTTCCTCTTTTCTTTAGCCATTATTGGGATTGTTTCTTTGCCAGTAGGGATTGGTAATCTTGTGCTGGGCTTTATTTATGGGGATTCGCCCTGTATCCAGTGTTGGGCGGAGCGCCAAAGCATGGTGTATGTGGGCTTGGCAGGGCTGTTTATCTTGCGCTATGGCTTAAAGCCCAAATACCTAGCGATCTTGCTCTTAGTGGTGGCGGGGGGTTTGTATCAAAGCTTTTACCATTATGGCAACCACGCGCTAGAAGATGTGGGGCAGGGTTTTGCCCTCTCTGTTTTAGGACTACACACGCAATTTTGGGCGCATGTGGTCTTTTGGTTTGTGGTGCTGATCTTAGGGGGGTTATTGCTCTTTGCGCCCAGTTTTCAAACCTTAGCTCAAGAGGGGGGGAGCAGGCGTTCTTATCGCGACTTGAGCAAGGCGAACTCTTGGGCATTTCTCATCGTGGGTGTGATTGCCATCACAAACATGGTGCAGGCTTTTATCTCCACTGGACCCTTCCCCTATCTAGGGCAGGGCGATCCCATCCGCTTTTCTTGGAATTTCAAAGAAAATGTGTGGAGCGCGCAAAATTGGAAGCACATGGGCTTTCCTAGAGCTTGGGGTAAAAGAATAGTAGAGACCCCTATTTTGGCTGATGACAAACATGCATGGGATCGCGACTACCACCACGCCCCCCTGCAAATCCACAAAGAGCTCCCCTTAAAATCCCAAAAAACACTTTCTCTAGCCCTAAATGCCCCCATTAGCGATCTTTTATTCTTAAGCGCGCCCATCACCCCCATTAAAGCCCCCCTTAATCCTTTAGCTGTGCTCACCAAAAGTCAGGGTTGCGCTCCCCTCCAACAAAACAACGCCCCCTATTTCTCCCCGGACACTTTCGCTGGGGATAATGCGCTATTAAAAAATACCTTTTTGATCGGCACGCAAAAAGAAGGCTTTTATGTGGTGGATAAAGACCTAAAGAGCATTTTGGCGCATTTTGTGTTGGATAAATACTATTCTGCCACCATAGAGAATTTTGTAGGCGTGAATATGGTGGGCAATATCATTAGAGTGATGGGACAAAATAAGAGCAGTGCAGATGTGCGCTACAACCCCAAAACGGGGAATAATTTCGCACAATTCTTGCAAGGGGCGCACCAATTTGAAGAATTAGGGCGTAGCCGTTTGCGCACAAGTCGAGCTTCCACCTCCTATGTATTGAGCGCGCGTAGCGATGGCACTTACACTTATATGTTGAGTGTGCCTAATGCGCGCTATAAAAATTTGATCTTAATTAGCATGTTGGATCAAGATTTGGGCTTGAATTCTGAGCGCATCGTGCAAGCCACCACCAACACCCCCCTAAAACCCCAACGCCATTTAGGCGAATTTTACATCACCGGGCTAGCCCTCTATCAAGGCAAGTTATTAGCCTTGAGCAAAGCGTTCAATACTTTATTGGTGATCGATCCAGCTAGCGCGCAGGTGTTAGATGCCTATGGCTTGCCTAGCCAGATTAGCAACCCTAGCGCACTCGCCTTAGTGGATGATGCACTTGTGGTGGTGGGCTATGAAAAGGGGCAAAATGTCTTTTACACTTTGGATCTTGTTGGTTTTTCTCCCAATCTAACCCCCATTGTGGATCAAAGCCATAAAGCCCCAGAATTGCACTCTCAAGGGTGCTAGATCAAACTTTTGAGCAAAGTTATAAAGGGCGCGCTGATGGGTGTGGGGGTGTGGGTGGCTTGAGAAATAAAACCTAGCTTAACTTGCATACAAAAAAGGCGCGCGCTCTGAGGGGCAACTCTTAGCACCTCTTGTTCTAAGATCACGCTCACTCTTTTGAGCTCTTTTAATCTTGTAAGCACCTCTAGAGTGTCGCCCAATTTGCCCGGGGCAAAAAATTGCGCCTGCAGGGATTGCACCACAAAAAAGCCTTGTTGATCGTAGGGGCTAAGCTCATTGGCAAAAAATATCTCGCTTCTAGCCCGCTCGCAGTATTTTAAATAATTAGCGTGGTAGATGATCCTGCCACAATCCGTATCTTCGTAATAAACCCTAAAACGCATGCCACCCCAAAAATGACTTAAAAGTTTTAATTCTATCTAAATAAAGTAAACATTAAACCTTGCTGTGCTAGAATGTGGCTTTTTTTATTCCAACAGAAAGGAGCCTTAAGTGAATAACTTCTCCAAGTTAGGCTTTATCTTAGCCGCTTTAGGGAGTTCCATAGGATTAGGACACATCTGGCGTTTTCCTTACATGGCCGGTACAAGCGGTGGGGGTGGCTTTGTGATTTTGTTCTTGATCCTCTCTCTCACCATAGGGCTCACGATGTTGATTGCAGAAATGGTGATAGGGCAGAGCACCCAAAAGGATGTCGCGGCTGCCTTTGCTGAGCTAGACCCCCACCCTGAGCGCAAAACTTGGCGTTATGCCGGGCTAATGCTCTTTACTGGACCCATCATCTTAACTTTTTATGGAATCGTGCTAGGCTGGGTGTTTTACTATTTGGGGGTGGTGAGTTTTAACTTGCCCACAGATGTCAAAGCCTCAGAGCAAATCTTAACCAATCTCTTGGGCAACTCCATTGGCACGCAGGTTATCGGGCTGGCTATCACCCTCTTGCTCAGTGCTTGGGTGGTCTCTAGGGGGGTTAAAGATGGCATTGAAAAGCTCAATTTTGTTTTAATGCCTTTGTTATTCATCATCTTTATAGGCTTGCTCATTTATGCCTCAACCCAAAGCTCTTTCCATAAAGCTCTAGATTTCATGTTTGGGATTCGCATCGCCGAGTTTAACCAAAAAGTCTTTGTGAGCGCGCTAGGGCAGGTGTTTTTTGCGCTGAGTTTGGGCATAGGAATTAATATCGCTTATGCTTCTTCCACGCATTACAAACAAGATCTACTCAAAAGCGCGATTTGGATTGTCTTGCCCGGCATTGCGATCTCTTTGATGGCTGGCTTGATGATTTTTACTTTCGTGTTTGAATACGGGGCTAACCCCTCACAGGGGGCAGGACTCATCTTTGTCTCCCTGCCTGTGGTGTTCTCCAAAATGGGGGTGATGGGGAGTGTGGTGTCTATCTTGTTTTTATGCGCTCTAGCCTTTGCAGGGATCACCTCTACCATCGCGCTTTTAGAACCCCCCGTGCAGTATTTGGTGGATAAGAATTATTCGCGTTTTAAGGCGACATGGGCACTCACAGGGGCGGTTTTTGTGGTGGGTGTGGTGTTGATCTTCTCTTTGAATGCCAAATATGGGGCACATCTGAAATTTTTTGGCAAAAGCCTCTTTGATCTAACCGACTTTTTTTCCACATCCATTTTAATGCCCTTTTGGGGGTTGGTGTCTGTGCTCTTTGTGGGCTGGGTGGTGAGCAGGACAAAACTCTACGCGGTGAGCTTGCACTTTTTAAGCCGCTGGATGTTTTCCGTGTGGGTGTTTTTGCTCAAATTCATCGCGCCGGTTGTGATTTTGGTGATTTGGGTGAAGATTTTACAGGGCTAGTATGGGCTTTTCTAAATTAGGTTTCATCTTAGCCACTCTGGGGAGCTCTATTGGGCTAGGACACATTTGGCGTTTCCCTTACATGGCTGGGAGCAATGGGGGGGGGGCGTTTGTCTTGCTCTATTTGGGGCTCACCCTCACCTTAGGCGTGGCTATGCTCTTGGTGGATATGGTGATTGGCAACTTGGGGCGTAAGGATGTGGTCTCTTGTTATGAACACCTCAATACCAAGCATAAAAAAGTGTGGGCTTGGAGCGCAGTTTTGCTCTTGGGCGGACCTATTATCATGTCCTTTTATGCGGTGGTGTTGGGCTGGATTCTCTATTATTTGCTCAAGGTGAGTTTCAATCTGCCCGCTTCTTTGCAAGCAGCCAAACAAACCTTTAGTGTGTTGAGCTCTAGCGATCTGGCATGGCAAATTGCGGGCTTTAGCCTTTGGTTGTGGCTCACCGTGTGGATTGTCTCTAAGGGGATCAAAGAGGGGATCGAGCGTTTAAGTCTGTGGCTTATGCCTCTTTTGTTCCTCATCTTCATCGGTTTGCTTTTTTATGCCATGACCTTGCCCAGCTTTTCTAAGGCACTTGTCTATATGTTTAGCTTTGATGCTAGCAAGATCACTCCCAAGGTGTTATTAGAAGCCCTAGGGCAGATGTTCTTTTCTTTAAGTTTGGGGGTGGGGACCATCACCACCTACGCGGCTTTCACGCGTTCTAATGAGAATCTCTTAGGCAGTTCGCTATGGGTGGTTTTGCCCGGCATTGGCATTTCTCTTGTGGCAGGGCTTATGATCTTCACCTTTATTTTTAACTTCAATGGCGAGCCCTCTCAAGGAGTGGGGTTAGTCTTTATTTCCCTGCCCTTAATTTTCCATAGCATGGGTGCTGTAGGCTCCCTGATTGCCTTTTTATTCTTTTTAGCCTTGATTTTTGCGGGGATCACTTCTACGGTGTCCTTGATCGAGCCTGCGATCCTCTATTTGATGCACCGCTTGAAGTGGAGTCGTTTCAAAGCGTCTTATTTGGTGGGACTAGGGATTTTTCTTTTGGGCTTGTTGGTGATTTTCTCCATCCACAAGGATTATGCCAAGACTCTAACTTTTTTTCATAAGAGCGTTTTTGATTGGACGGATTTCATCACTTCTTCGGTGTTGATGCCCTTGGGGGGGTTGTTTTCTTTGATCTTTCTAGGGTGGTTTATGCATAAAAAACGCCTGTATAAAGCTAGCGCGCGTTTTTTAAGCCGTCCTGCCTTTTTGGTGTGGTTTTTTAGTGTGCGCTTTATCGCCCCTGTGGTGGTGGTGCTGATCCCCTGTTTGCCATTTTTCAAAAGTGCGTAATCTTGTTTTAGCCCTGGGCTGTTGTCTTTTTTATCTAAAGGGCGAAGGATTTGAAGGGCGCTTGAGTAAATCCCAACTCAAAAACACGGGTTACACCAGCGCGCCCTTTGATGACTTTTACAAGCCGGATTTTTACCGACTCAAAAACAGCTGGGAAGTTGCCCCTAGAAAACCCAAAAAATCTCATCCCTTGCTTGATTTTGCCAAAAAATACTTGGATATTATGGAACACCGTGGGACTTACTTTATGCCTTTTTACCACAGTTTTACTCCCATTTACCAGTGGTATCACCCCGACATCAACCGTTACCAAAGCACAGAATTTAAATTCCAAGTGAGCTTTAGAGTGCCCGCCTTTAAGAATTTTCTCTTCACCACCGGCACACTCTATTTAGCCTACACCCAAACCAACTGGTTTCAAATTTACAACAACCCCCAAAGCGCGCCCATGCGCATGGTCAATTACATGCCCGAGCTCATTTATGTCTACCCTCTCAATATCCCCTTTTTTACTAAAAAGATGGGGTATCTGAGTGAGTTTTGGATTGGTTGGCAACATATTTCCAATGGTATTGGGGGTAGGCAGTGCTACCAACCTTTTAAAAATGGGAATCCCACTGATGCCTTTCCGGGAACACCCGTTCACATTACAGAAGAGAATAAGCAAATCATCGTCCAGCAGGGGGGGCTTGATGGGGGTTGCCGCTCAGTGAGTGCGGGGCAACGCCCGGTATTCAAACTCACATGGCAAAAGGGGGGGCTCAAAATTAGAGTTGGTTACTGGCCCTACATCCCCTATAACCAATCTAATCCCAATTTGATCGCCTACATGGGTTATGGGAATGCCTTGATCGACTATAGGCGGGGTCGGCATCATTTTGAAATGCGTATTTACGATCTCTTCACGCAGTATTGGCGTTATAAACGCTGGCATGGCGCAATCCGCATTGGTTACACTTTTAGGATTAACCCCTTTGTGGGCTTTTACATGCAGTATTTTAATGGCTATGGCGATGGGCTTTATGAATACGATGTCTTTTCTAACCGCTTTGGGGTGGGGATTCGCCTCAATCCTTAAAGGGGGTTCTTATGGACTTTTTAGAACACAAAAGCGTGCTCATTACAGGGGGCACGGGGAGTTTTGGCAAGGCATGCACGCGCGCGCTGTTGCAAAAACATAATCCTAAAAAAGTCATCATTTATAGCCGTGATGAACTCAAGCAATACGAGATGGCGCGCCGTTATAGCGATCCTAGAATGCGTTTCTTTCTGGGCGATGTGCGCGATAAAGATCGACTCTGTGCAGCGATGCAGGGGGTGGATGTCTGTATCCATGCCGCAGCACTCAAACATGTCCCCATTGCCGAATACAACCCTCTAGAGTGTATCAAAACTAATATCTTGGGGGGGAGTTGTGTCATTGAAGCGTGTTTGCAAGCCCAAGTAGGTCATGTGATCGCTTTGAGCACTGATAAGGCGAGCAACCCCATTAATCTCTATGGCGCGACTAAGCTTTGTAGCGACAAACTTTTTACCAGTGCCAATAACATGAAAGGCAAGGCGCGCACAAAATTTAGCGTGGTGCGCTATGGGAATGTGGTGGGGAGTAGGGGGAGCGTGGTGCCCTTTTTCAAATCGCTTGTGGCGCAAGGCGCGCCAAGTATTCCTATCACTGACACGCGCATGACGCGCTTTTGGATCACACTAGAAAAGGGGGTGGATTTCGTGCTCAAAAGTTTAGAGCGCATGCATGGAGGAGAAATCTTTGTGCCTAAAATCCCCAGCATGCAGATCGTGCAACTGGCTAAAGCCCTTGCCCCCCATCTGCCCCTAGAGATTATAGGCGTGCGTCCCGGGGAGAAATTGCACGAAGTGATGATTAGCTCAGATGACAAAGCCCTAGAATTTGCACACTTCTACATCTTAGAACCGGCGATTTCCTTCCAAACCCCCATAGATTACCGCAAAACCCTACTGGGGGAGTGCGGGGTGGAGGTGGCTGAGGGTTTTAGCTACAATAGTTTAGATAACCCGGATAAGCTAGACGCGCCCACCCTCTTAAACATGATCGCAAGCCTAGATCACCATGCTTGACACCTTAGATTGGCTTTATGCTACTACACCCCTCAAGGGCAAGCGGATTTTATTATTGGTGAGTGGGTCTATTGCGGTTTATAAGTCCTTAGAATTGGTGCGCGTGTTTATGAAAATGGGCGCGCAGGTGCGCGTGGTGATGAGCGCAAGCGCATGCCAATTTGTCCAGCCTCTGAGTTTTGAAGCTTTAAGCCATGCTAGCGTGCTCACCCCCAGCACAGAACGCTGGAATTTACAAGAGGGGCTATGTACCAACCACATTAGCTATGCTACATGGGCGCATTTAGTGGTGGTCGCCCCGGCTAGTGCCAACACTGTAGCCAAACTCGCTCATGGTTTAGCAGATAATGTGCTGTGTAGCGCGTTTTTAGCCAGCCACGCGCCCAAGATTCTAGCCCCTAGCATGAATACCCAGATGTTGCTAGCGCGCCCCACTCAAGAAAATTTAGCGCGTTTAAAGGCTTTGGGCTGTGAGATTATAGAGCCTAGAGTGGATTTGCTCGCGTGCAACACCACAGGCAAGGGCGCGATGGCGCAAGTGTTAGAGATCGTGTGTGCGGGGGTGCGTGCGCTAGAACACACATCCTTTTGGCAGGACAAAGAGGTGGTGGTTACAGGGGGAGGGAGTGTGGAGAACATTGATGCGGTGCGCTGTATTTCTAATCATTCTAGCGGTTTGCAAGCTAGTGCGCTAGCCCTAGCTCTCTATTTCAAAGGCGCGCGGGTGCGCTTGGTTTCTAGCATTTTTCCCCTAGCCTTGCCCGCTAGTATAGAATGCATCGCCGTTAAAAGCGCGCAAGACTATTTAGAGGCATTGCAAGCTAGACAAGACCTTAAAAACCCCCCACTTTTATTTATGCTCGCTGCCATTAGCGATTACAAACCCGCTCAAACCCATGCGGGCAAACTCAAAAAACAGGATTTAGGCGCGCGTTGGAATTTGGAATGTGTGCAAAATGTGGATATATTGCGCGCCCTACAGGGGTTTTATAAAATCGCTTTCAAGGCGGAAGAAAATCTAGAGCAAGGCTTGTACAACGCCCAAAAACTCTTAGAGAGTGTTCAAAAGGGAGGGAAGGGGTGTGCTGTCGTGTGTTTGAATACCTTAGAGCAAAACCCCTTTGGATCGCTAGAAAATCAGATGTATTTTTTGGGCATACAAGCATGTCGCCGCAGCGCGCGCACGGACAAGTTCCGCTTGAGTTTTGAGATTTTGGATTTTGTGCAAGCGCAAATACAAGACGATTTTTAAGAACTGTATTTGTTTTAGCTAATTTTATGCCCATTCCCTCCCCTAGTAAACTCAAAAGCACCTATTTAAAACGATGGTATGTCCCTTGGGAAACAATGAAGGCATTACGCAATCACAAAGAAGTCTTTTGGATGCAATATAGCTTTTTCACCCCGGGCTATCAAGAAGACGCCACACAGCACGACCCCCAAGCCTTGCAACGCATTTATATGGGTATGGATATTCCCCATTACCCTAGCATGGTGCTTAGGGGTGTGATTGTGGCTAATACCTCTGTGCGCGCCGTGTCCACCAAGCTAGCCTATTACGCCACACAGCAAGATTACCCCTCTAGTCTATGGCAAAACTCCATGATCTTTGCGGGCACACCAGTGCTCATCACGCATTACAATAAAGCTAAAACTTATGCCCTTATCCAATTTGCTATCGCATCGATGCGATGTCTGACTTGTATGCGCACATTAGAAAATAAGGGTTAACTTCTGGCTTTAGGGGGGGTGGTAAGAATCCCTGAGAGCGCGATCAAGCCCATGCCTACTCCCTCTAGTGCTCCTAGCCAGTGATCCCCCAACATGATCCCAAAGATCACGCTCCAAACCAAGCGGGTGTAATTCATAGGGGAAATCAAGCCCGCTGGGGCGTTCATATAAGCCTTAGTCAAAAAATATTGTCCACAAGCCCCAGAAAGCCCAATCCCAGCTAGCACCCATACATCCCAGTGCCACCAAGCCCCCTCAAAGCGCATAGGGTGGTAGCCAGAAGATAGGGGGGGTAGGTGGATTAAAAAGCCCAAAAACCCCAAAGCACTCATGCACACACTGAAGATAAAAACCACAAAAGCCCCATCGTAATATTCTTTCAGGCGGTATAAACTTGTGTAGGCGATGGCGACTAATAAACCATTGAGCACACCGCATAGCACCTGCGCTTGTGTTAGCCCGCTGGTGTTAGGGTTGGCAATACAGATCACCCCCAATAAACCCAAAAAGCCAGCCAAGAATAAGCGCAAGCCCACAGGCTCTTTGAAAATAAAGGCGGCGATGATGATAGCATAAAGGGGCGCGCTTTGGTTAAAGGCGGTGGCTGTGCCTAGTGGCATGGTGCTGATATTGTAACAAAACAAGACCATACCCACTGCCCCAATCATCATGCGTCCTAGCAATAACCACCCTCCCCCCCTTTTATGCGCCTTGAAGCTAAAAGGTTTGAAGTAGTAAAACAAGAGTAAAAAGACAAGCATAAAGGTGGAACGATAGAACACATTCTCTAAGGGCGAGTAATAGCCACTCATCACCTTGATCAAGGCGCTCATGATCCCCAAATTCAGCGCGCTCAAAGCCATGTAAAATAAACCCAATTTGACATTCACGCGATCGCTCCCAAGAGCGCATACTAACACAAAATTTACAACGGCTTAGAGCGGGTTTTGGCATAAGCAATGCCTAGCACCCCCAATAATAAGAGCAAGAGCAACCCAAAGTGCAAAGCTAATCCCTCTAGCTTGCCAAAAACACGCAATAGATTGATCTTGGGGTAGTTTGTGATCCAAGAGGCGTAGTGATCCCAGCTCAAAGCCACCAAGCTTGCCCCTACAATATTGCCCACTCCCACCACAATAAAATGCGCCTGCCCTTGCATCGCCTTATACATCCAACCGCATTCACACCCCCCAGCAAGCACAATCCCTAAACCAAAGAGCAAGCCCCCTAGAAAAATCCCCGGAGAAGCCCACATAATTTTAGGGGGCACGCCCAAATTGATGTAACTAAAAACCCCTATGCTAGAGACCATCATGCCCACCACCAGCGCGCAGACCATCCCACTTTTACCCCAAAGAAACAGATCTCTAAAGGCGTTGGTGAAACAAATTTGCGCCCTAGCTACGATAAAGCCAAAACCCAAACCAAAGCCTAGCGCACAGGCTAATTTGGCGTTAGAAAAAAGTGCGCCATACGCTATCCATGCTAACACGAAGATAAAGATCACGACCCCCAATCCCCTCCCCAAAGGCACGCTATACCCCTGAGTGCCAAGATCGCAGGCATGCGCGCACACCTTCACCCCCCCATAAACCCCCAATAGGGTAGCCACAGTGAAAAACCACGCATGCAGGCTAAATTGGGGGATTCCGGTTAAAAAACTCGCCAAATTGCAACCCATGCCAAGCCTAGCCCCAAAGCCAGCTAGCACCCCGCCTACAAATGCCCTTAAAGCCTGTTGGTAGCTAGCAAACCACACAAATCGAAGACTCCCCGCCCAAGCACTCGCACAAAACACCCCGGCAAACATACCAAGCAACATCATCCCATCGATGCGATCTAGGGGTGTGCCATGTAAACCGATGATGTGGAAATAGCCCAGTGTGTGGGTGTTGACACCTAGAGCACCCAAGAGATGCCCGCCCCAACGGGTAAACTCCCCGGTCAGTGCCCAATAAGTGCCTAGCAAACCAAAATAATAAGCAGAGCCGATGCTCAAAGCCATAATGGCTGACCAATAACCCCATGGGCGCACAAAGCACCCATGCCAAAATCTCCCCAAATACACCAAAACAACCACCTCTGATTAAAGTGCGCTTGGTCCCCAAGCCTCCAGAGTCCCCAAAATCCTAGCGTTCAATCATCTCATAACCCAAGCCCTGCTTGGTGAGTTCCTCCAAAAAGGGATCGGGATCGAGTTGCTCTAAATTGAACACGCCCTTAGAGTTTTCTCCCCCCCAAATGCCCTTACAAATCATCATCGCCCCCACTACAGCGGGCACGCCCGTGGTGTAGCTAACAGCTTGCGAACCCACTTCCTCATAGCATTTTTGGTGATCGCAGACATTGTAAATATAGAGCTTTTTTTCTTGCTTGTTCTTGCTCCCATGGATATAGCACCCGATATTGGTTTTACCCGTAGTCTTGCCCGCAAGGTTGGCTGGATCGGGCAAGAGTTGTTTTAGCACCTGAATGGGCACAACCTGCGCGCCCCCCCCTTGCGTAGTAGGCACTTCCACGGGCTCAATATTGAGCATACCCACATTAGCCAAACAGCGCATATGATTCAAATAATTCTCTGAGAAAGTCATGAAGAAACGAATCCGCTTCAAGCCCTTAATGTGTTTGACTAAGGACTCCAACTCCTCATGGTAGAGCAGATACGAGTCGCGCTCGCCAATCCCCGGATACGCCCAAGTTTGCTTGATCTCTAGGGGTTTAGTTTCCACCCAAGCCCCATTTTCATAGTAACGCCCCGGAGCACTCACCTCTCTTAAATTGATCTCTGGATTAAAATTGGTCGCAAAAGGGTATGGGTGGTTACCTGCGTTGCAATCCAAAATATCAATGTTGTAAATCTCATCAAAATAATGCTTTTGGGCGTAGGCACAAAAGACATTGGTAACCCCGGGATCAAAACCACTCCCCAGCAAACCAAAAATCTGGGCTTCTTTAAAAGCCTTGTCAAACGCCCACTGTTCCTTGTATTCAAAACCCGCCACATTGGGGTGTTCGTAATTAGCGGTGTCTAGATAGTTGGTCTTGGTTTGTAAGCAAGCTTGCATGATGGCTAAATCTTGGTAGGGTAGAGCGACATTGATCACCACCTTAGGCTGGTGTTTTTCAATGAGGGCGACCACCTCCTGCACGCTGTCCGCATCCACCTGTTCGCACACCACCTCGCCCAAACCCCTCGCCTTGACATCCCCAGCGATCTGTTGGCATTTAGCAAGGGTGCGGCTAGCCAACACCACTTTATTAAAAATTTGGCGATTTTGACACAGCTTGTGGGCAACCACGCTACCAACTCCCCCAGCCCCAATCTGCAAGACACTGAACATTTCTTCCCTTTTGGATAACACGATCTAGATGTGCTATTATAGGATAAATATTTTACGCTTTAATTAAATGGAGGTAAGCGGTGAACACAATCTCTTTAGATGTCTATGGGACTTTGGTGTGCATGGTGGGGGTGTTATTATTGGGGCGTTGGATCATCTCTAAGATCAAATTCCTGCGCGATTACGACATCCCTGAGCCGGTGGTGGGGGGAGTGTTGGTGGCTTTAGCTGTCTTGATCGCGCATAAATTTTACGATTTTAAATTGGTGTTGGACTCTTCTTTAAAAACCCCGCTTATGTTGACTTTTTTTTATCACCATTGGTCTAAGCGCGGATTTTGCCTCTTTGAAAAAGGGGGGCAAAATGCTAGGCATTTTTGTCGCGGTCGTGGGGGTGTTTGTGGTGGTGCAAAATGCTGTGGGGGTGGGGATTGCTAGCCTCATTGGAGCTAATCCTTTGATGGGACTCTTGGGGGGCTCGATCTCGCTCATTGGCGGGCATGGCACCAGCGCGGCGTGGTCTGATGTCTTTGTCAAAGCCCCCCACAATTTTGCTGAAAGCCTAGAGGTTTCTATCACTTGCGCGACCTTTGGATTAGTGAGCGGGGGGCTCATTGGGGGACCTGTGGCGCGTTATTTGATTAAAAAATACAGGCTAGAACCCAGCCAGCAAGATAGGGAGCGCATGGAGCAAGAGCCCCCCAGTGTCTTTGAAACTCCCAAAAAAGAACGCTTGATCACCGCGAGCAGTTTCATAGAGAGTTTAGCCCTAGTAAGCATCGCGTTATTAGTGGGCACTCTGATCTCTAAAATGGCGCATGTCAAGGTGGGCGGGGTAACCTTGCCCACCTTTGTATGGTGCTTGTTTGTGGGGGTGGTGTTGCGCAATCTGCTCTCTTATTCTAAAATTCATAAGGTTTTTGATCGCGAAGTGAGTGTGATTGGGAATGTGAGCTTGAATCTCTTTTTGGCTTATGCTTTGATGAGTATCGATTTGCTCAAACTCGCGCATTTAGCTTTACCCATTATGATTATTTTGAGCGTGCAGGTGGTGGTGATGATTCTCTATAGTATTTTTGTAACCTTTAGAGTCTGTGGCAAAAATTACGATGCGGCGGTTTTGAGCGCGGGGCATTGTGGCTTTGGTTTGGGCGCAACCCCCACCGCGATGGTGAACATGCAAACTATCACCACCCACTATGGGCATAGTCATGTCGCCTTTCTAGTCGTGCCCCTAGTGGGGGCGTTTTTTGTGGATATTATTAACGCGGTCGTGATCAAGAGCTTTTTAGCTCTGCCCTTTTTCCACTAAAGGCAAGTCTTGTTTTCTCTTTTAATGCACGCTTGCGTAAAAAAGGCTTGGGAGGTGCAAACTTTAGCTTTGCCCAATCCTAGTGTCGCGTGCATGGTGTTAGATCAAAACTATCAGCTTTTAAGCCTGCAAGCCCACGCCAAAGCGCACACCCCCCATGCCGAAGTGCGCGCCCTAGCAGAGGCGTTTAACGCGCTTAGCCCTACCCCCGCTCCTAAGGACATTGACCCCTTAGACAAGCAAGCCAATTACGACTTTCTAGCCCAACACCATAGCGATCTCTTTAAAGAGTGCACCCTTTTAGTTACCCTAGAGCCCTGCAACCACTTTGGCAAAACCCCCCCCTGCGCGGCTCTGTTGAGCACAATCAAGCCTAAGCGCGTTATCGTGGGCGCGCGCGAACAAAACCCCAAAGCAATGGGCGGACTAAAACGCTTACAAGAAGCCGGGATTGAGGTTGTGGTGCTAGACTTACCCGCCTGCTATGATTTGCTCACCCCCTTTAAATGCCTATCTAGTAAGGGGGTGTTTAATCTGTTTAAGATCGCCACGAGATTAGATGGCAATTATCAGGGCAAGATTTCGGGGGCAAAGAGTTTAGCTTTCAGCCATAACCAGCGCGGGGTGGCCAATACTCTCATCATCTCCGGGCAGAGCGCGCGCACCGATCGCCCCTTGCTTGATCACCGCTTTGCTAATCCCCTTTATCAAGACCGCCTTTGTGATGTGGCGATTTTGAGCAGAAATCCTATTATAGATCGCACTCTACCCCTCTTTGGCGTGGGTGGGCGCGCAGTGCAACTACACACCCGCGTGCAGGATTTACCCCTGTTAAAAGGCTTTAATATCATTGAGGGAGGTTGGCATTTGCTAGAGAGCTTGCAAGATCATATTGATATGCTCTTAACTCATACCAACACCTCCCTAGAACCCCACCAGCCCATCCCCCACCACGCACAAGCCCACTTCACCCCCTTGCATGCCCAAATCTTAGACCACGACCTGCTCACATGGCACTCTTGCGGCTCTACCAACCCTTAAAAGGGTATGCCTACAATAGCGATAGTCTCTTTTTAGCCCATTTTGCCCGCCCCTTTATCAAAAAACACGCCAAACTCTTAGATGTGGGCGCGGGCTGTGGGGTAGTGGGATTATTGTGCGCTAGAGAATGGAACAATCCCCTAGACTTGCTAGAAATTGACCCCAATTTGGCTTTTTGTGCTCAGAAAAACAGCGCACACGCCCCCCATGCACGCGTGATTTGTGCTAACTTTTTACAAGCCAGTCTTGATACTTACGATTGCATTCTCTCCAATCCGCCCTATTACCCCCACAACAGCCCCCAAAGTCCTAACCCCCAGATTGCGCGCGCCACTAACCAAAGCTTTTTGCCCTTAGATGAGCTGTGCGCTAAAGTCTATAGCCTTTTAAAACCTCAAGGCTACTTTATTCTCTGCTACCATGCCAGCTTGAGCGATGCCCTACTTTTTGCCCTGCAAAATGCCAAACTCAACCCTGTGAGTCTGCGCTTTGTGCATCCTTTTGCGCATAAAAAAGCTAGCTTAGTGCTCTGCTGTGCGCGTAAGAGTTCTAAAAGTTTGTTAGAAATCCAAGCTCCCTTAATCACCCACAACTCCAAAGATCAGCGCGATGTAACCTCTGAGGTGGCTAGCATTTACGCCTGTGCCCAAACTTACAGCATTAAGGCGCAAATTGGATAAAATCCCCTGCGCGCATTGCCAATTACCCTACCCCCCTCGCGCCCTTAAAGAGGTGTCAACCCCTGAGCAAACTTTGTATTTTTGCTGTGCGGGCTGTGAGAGCGTGTATTTTTTACTGCATTCCTTGGAGCTAGAGAATTTTTATGACAAACTAGGAGATAAAACTCTCCAGCCTGTGCAAACTCCCCAAGACATTTACACCCATTATGACACCCCCCAATTCTTGCAGGCTTTCAGCACGCCCTTAGAGGGGGGGTTGTTAGAGGTGGCTTTAATTTTAGAAAATATCCATTGTGCGGCATGTATTTGGCTCATTGAACATGTGCTCTTAAAACAAGAGGGGATAGAGAGCGTGCAGGTCAATTACACCACGCATAGGGCGTATATCCGCTTTGACCCCCAGCTCATCCTCCTCTCAAAAGTGCTGCACACCATTGAGGCGATTGGCTACCATGCGCGTATCTTTGATCCCAAAGTGCATGAAAGAGACGCAAAAAAACAATATTACCGCCACTATGTGGCTTTAGTGGTGGGCATTTTCTCTACCATGAATGTGATGTGGATTGCCATTGCTAACTACGCGGGCTATTTCTCTGGGATGGATACAAGTATGGGTTTTAAACTCAATATCGCCTCGTGGGTGTTGAGCAGTTTGACCCTCTTTATCACGGGCGCAGGGTTTTTAAAAGGGGCGTTTTATGGGCTGAAAAATGGCTTTTTTGGCATGGATTTAAGTGTGAGTTTGGGCGCGCTCACGACCTATATTTATTCCATCTACGCTACCTTTCACGCCCAAGACCCCTATTTTGAATCGGTGAGCATGATTATCACGCTGGTTTTTATTTCTAAATTCTTAGAGCTCAAGGCAAAACATAGGGCTAATGCTATGCTAGATGGTTTGCAGGATAGTTTGAATCTGCAAGTCATGCTCTTGCGCGAAGGGGAGGGGGGGGAGATAGAACGCTGTGTGGTGTCTCCTGAGCAGGTTCAAATAGGCGATCGCATCGAGGTGCTCAGTGGGGAGAGCGTGGCATTAGATGGGGTGTTACTGAGCGCACACGCGCAAGTGAATAGCCAAATTGTCAATGGAGAAATCGCCCCTTTGAGTCTGCACGCCAATGATCCCATTCTCTCAGGCTATAGCAATGTGGGAGCGCGTTTTATCTACCGCGTGCATACCCCCTTTAAACAATCTTTTTTAAGCCAAATGGTGTGCCTCATCCAAAAGAGTTTCACCCAAAAGCCCCAAATTCAACTGCATGCAGATAAGCTAGCCCAGCGTTTCACAAAGATCGTGCTCCTCATCACTCTAGCTAGCTTGCTAGGTTGGGGTTTTTTAGGCGGGGTGTGGGAGCGCGCGCTAGTGGTTAGCGTGAGTGTGCTCATCATCGCCTGCCCCTGCGCCTTTGCCCTAGCCACCCCGATCGCTTTAGTGTTGGCAACTAATCGCGCTTTCAAGCAGGGGATTTTATGCAAACAAGCCGCAAGCTTAGAAACTTTAGCCAAAGTTACGCGTGTGTTTTTAGATAAAACCGGCACACTCACCACGCCCGCGCTCCAAGTGCAAGATTGTAAAGTTTATGCAGATTACAACCCCCATTGGCTTTTGAGCTTGCTTTTAAATAACCCCCATCCCATCTCTAAGGGAGTGCGTGCATGGATGGAGCAACACTTAGAGCCCCAAGCTAGCACACCCCTAGAGTCTTTGAGTCAAGAAGTGGGGGGCTTAAGGGGGGTGATTGATGGGCATGTCTTATTAGGGGGGAGTGTGGATTACTTGCGCGCACAAGGGATAGAGATTGCACAGCAAACTCAAGAAAGCCACTTTGCCTATAGCGTAGATGGGGAGCTTAAAGCCCTCTTTAGCCTGCACGCCCCGCTCAAACCCGACAGCTTGCAGAGTGTGCGCGCCTTGCAAAACATGGGGCTAGAGTTAGAAATTTTAAGCGGAGATGCCAGCGTGCAGGCGCACCATATCGCCAAAGAACTTAATATCCCCTGCCACGCCCCCCTAAGCCCTGAGCAAAAGCTAGAACATATCCAAAGCGCGTTAGCACGCGGGGAAATCGTGGCGATGGTGGGCGATGGGATGAATGATGCGCCCGCTCTGGCTCAAAGTCAGGTGTCTTTGTGCATGTATGAAGGGCACAACTTAAGTCTCTTGCATAGCGATGTGATTTTGTTAAACACCTCTTTTGCAAGCGTGCTTAACACCTTTAAAATCGCCAAACAAGCCCATAGACGCGTGCGCCAAAATTTGCTCATCAGCGCGCTTTATAACGCTTTGCTCATCCCTTGTGCGCTGTGTGGATTGGTAAATCCCCCCCTAGCCGCTTTAAGCATGAGCTTAAGTTCTTTATTGGTGGTGGGGAATAGTTTTAGAAAATTTTAATCCTGCAGAGCCAAAGTGCGCAAATACCCATTTTCACTCAGCATCACATAGAGTCGTCCTAGCACCTCTTGTTTGTCCTCTAAGTCTAATAAATCGCTCTCTTCGATCTTTTGCTTTAAAAGTCGCTCAATTTCTTTAGTGTCGTAATCCAAATCCTCTAGCGCATCTAAGATAGTTTGGGCTTCCATGATATTTTCAATATGGTAGGGTTCTTGACTATCTGCATCATGGATATACACGCAACACTCAGTAGGGTGGGTGAAGAGATTATGGCGCATGCCTAGCACCTCTTGATATGCCCCTACTAGAAAAAAGCCTAGAAAATACTCCTCCTCGCGCACATTCACATCGTGCAAAAAGAGGGGCTTATTTTTATTAAAGCTAATCTCCCCATCGCTATCACATGTAATATCCCACAAACTCGCACTTCTAGTAGGCGCGCTCTCTAGTTTGTGCAGAGGCATCACAGGAAAACTCTGTTTCAAACCCCAATAATCGGGCAAACTCTGAAAAAAGGAGCAATTAAGCAAATAGCGTTCTTGCACCTGCTCTTGGATTTTAATGATGTCATTGTGATCTTTATGGCTTAAAAACCCAATGGCTTTTTTGATAATGAGATGCCCTAGCACCTCCGCATTACTGCGATCTTGCAGATCAATATAACCCAAATCAAAGAGGGTAAAAAGCGATTCCATATGCTCTAGGCTGTCATGCAGGTATTCAATGGCGTTTTTAGCATTGATATTGTGGTAGAGGTCCTCCATCTCCGCCACTAGGGGGGGGTTGTGCTCTTTGAGGTGTAAAATACTCTCATCATAGTCTTGAGAGAAGAGTTCAAGCACGGGGGCGACCAGCACGGCATGCGTGGCACTAATAAAACGCCCCGATTCAATAAAGATATTAGGTTCTAACTCTTGTTTGTGTTTGACAATCTCTTTAAGTAAAAACACCACATCCCCGGCAAATTCCTCTAAGGTGTAATTGCGCTCGCATTGGTGTTTGTGCTGGGCGTATTCAATAGCTAACCCGCCCCCAATATTCACGCTATCTAAATTAAACGCTCCCATTTTGCGCAATTCGGCATAAATATTGCCCGCTTCTTTAAGGGCTTTTTTAAGAGGGGTGATGTCACTAATTTGGCTACCAATATGAAAGTGAATCATGCGTAGCTGTGCGGTGAGGGCGTGATCTTCTAAAAGGCGCATCGCTTCTAATAGCTCGGTGCTAGCTAGTCCAAATTTGGCATGAATGCCTGTGCTCTTAGCCCACATCCCCACCCCTGAGCTGTGCAAGCGCACCCGAATGCCAATTTTAGGGCAGAGTTTGCTACTGCTAATCCCGCGCGCGCGCGCCACCTCTAAAATAGTCTTAAGCTCATTGAGCCCCTCAATGGTCAAAGTGATGTCAGCGCCCATGCTCGCAGCGATAAAACCTAGCTCAATCATTTCTTTATCTTTAAAGCCATTGACTGTAATAGGCGCGCCCTCTTGAATATAACTCATCGCTAAAATGAGCTCTGCCTTGCTCCCTGCCTCTAAGCCATAACACCCCTTAAATTGCTTAGAAATCTCCACTAAAGGCAACACAAAATGGGGCATGTGATTGACCTTGAGGGGAAAGACTGCCTTAAAAGCCCCGCTGTAGTTATACTGCTTAATCGCCTGTGAAAACATGTTAAAAAGCTTTTCAACCTGTTTGCCAATTAAATGAGGGAGGCGCAAAAGCAAAGGTCCTTTAAAACCTTGCTCGCGCATGTCTAGCACGATGTCTAATAAGCTAGGCTTGCACCCGGCATTGATTTTAACCAAACCCCCCTCAATGAGAAAATCCTCTTTGCCCCAATAATCTAAGCCATAAGTTTGCATGCATACCCCTTAAAAGGGTGCAGTATAGCAAAAATGCCTAATCTTTACTCCTATCATGCCAGATGTAAGTCATTGTTGTAACTCCTGCAAACTCACCGGGGGGTTGTGCTTGAATTTGGAGTATTCTAACAGGCTTAAAAGCACCTTTTCTACGGCTTTAAGCGTGGTGAAGTAAGAGATTTTGTTTTTGAGCACCTGCATGCGGATGATTTTAGAATCTTCGCTCACCCGATCGCTGGTGTTGATCGCCATGTCTATTTGCTGGTTGAGCATGAAATCTGAAATATTAGGTCGCCCCTCAGAGATTTTAAGCACCTGCACGCTCTCTAGCCCCTCAGCTAATAACGCCTTATGGGTGCCCGTGGTCGCATAGAGCTTAAAGCCAAGGCTAGCAAAAGCGCGCATTAAAGGCATCGCCCTTTGTTTGTCGCTATCTTTCAAGGACACAAAGAGATTCCCGGAGAGCTTAATGGGGTTATTACAAGCCAGCTGGGATTTGTAAAAGGCTTCGGCTAAAGTGTGCCCCACCCCCGCCACCTCGCCCGTGCTTTTCATCTCAGGTCCTAGCACCAAATCCGCCCCATAGAGTTTATTAAAGGGGAATACGCTTTCTTTGACAAAAACATAATTTAAGGGCTTGGCTAAGAACAACCCCCCGCCTTTATTTTCTAGCCCCTTAAAGTCCTCTAGGCGTTGTCCCACCATCACGCTTATAGCCATTGCCGCAAGGTCTAGCCCCAAAGCTTTAGAGACAAAGGGCACGGTGCGCGAGCAGCGGGGGTTGATTTCTAGCACAAAGAGTTGGTTATTTTTATAGGCAAATTGGATATTGACTAGCCCTAAGATTTGCAAACCTAAAGCGATTTTCTTTGTTTGGCTATAGACCTCATCTAAGAGTTCAGAGCTTAAAGCAGGGGGGATAAAACAAGTGCTATCCCCGGAGTGAATACCGGCCGGTTCGATGTGCTCTAGCACGCTACACACAAACACGCTTTTTTGATCGCAAATGGCATCCACATCTAGCTCTAGCGCGTCCTCTAAAAAGGCATCCATGAGCAGGCTAGTCTCAAAGCTGTAGTTTTCTATGTACTCTAAACACTCCTCTTTGCTGCGTAAAATGCGCATTTTGCCCCCCCTAGCACAAAACTAGGGCGCAAGATCAAGGGCAAATCTAGCCTTTCTAAATACTCTAGGGCTTGTGCTTTAGAGTTGGCGCACAGCCCCTTGGGGTAGGCGATATTCAAGCTATCTAGTAGCTTATGGCATAAATCGCGCTCTTCGGCGATCTCAATGTTTTTAAAGGCGGTGCCTAACAAGGGGATATTTAAGGCTTCTAAGTCTTTGGCAATTTTAAGCGGGGTTTGCCCCCCAAAACCCACCACCACGCCTAATAAATGATCTCTCTCGCGTGCTACAATCTCTAAAACATGCTCTAGGGTGATAGGCTCAAAATAAAGCGTGTCGCTGGTGTCATGATCGGTGCTAATGGTCTCTGGGTTATTATTGATGATGATAGGGCTTAGTCCCATTTTTTTAAGCGCAAGGCTGGCATGTGTCAAAGCATAGTCAAACTCCATCCCCACCCCGATTTTATTGGCACTCGAGCCGATGAGGATGACCTTAGAGCGGGTGGATTTGGGCGGGTTGTTGTGGGCGGGAAAAAAGGGGGCGTAGGTGCTGTATAAATAAGGCGTGGGGCTTTTAAACTCGTTCGCGCTCAAATCCACTTGGTACATTTTGGGGTGCAAGTCCAGTGCCTCCCTAGCTTGGTGCACCTCTAACTCAGCGATACCTAAGAAACTAGCAATCAACGCGTCGCTTAAACCCATGCTCTTAAGCCTAAATAGGGCTTGTTTGTCGCTTAATAGGGCTTGTTTGTCAGCCTCTTTTAACTCTAGCAAGGCTTGCACGATTTCTTTGATCTCATTTAAAAAGTAGGGGTCAATGTAGCAAAGAGCATGCACCTCATCCACACTTAAGCCATCGCTAAAAGCGTGCATGGCATAAAGTAAGCGTTTGGGGTTAGGACGGCGCAATTCTTTTTTCAAAAACTCCAAATCTAAAGAATCTTCTAAAAAGGCGCGCAGATTCTTTAAGAGGTAATCACTCTCTAGGGCTTTCATCAAACTTTCTTTAAAGCTCCCCCCAATGCCCATCACCTCCCCAATGCTCTTCATAGAAGTGCCCAAAGTGGTATCCACTTGGGGGAATTTTTCAAAGTCAAAATGCGGAATCTTAGTGATGATATAATCTAGCGTGGGTTCAAAGCAAGTGGTGCTTTGGGTGATGTCATTTTGAATCTCTTCTAAAGTGTGTCCTAGAGCTAAAAGTGTGGCGACTTTGGCGATGGGAAAGAGAGTCGCCTTGCTGGCTAGCGCGGAGCTACGGCTAACGCGTGGGTTCATTTCAATGACTAATAAACGCCTATCTTTAATGGCAAATTGCACATTTGCCCCCCCTGTATCCACCCCCACCGCACGCAACACCGCAAAGCTAGCATCGCGCATGCGTTGGTATTCTTTATCGGTCAAAGTCAGGGCGGGGGCTATGGTGATGCTATCGCCCGTGTGGATGCCCATCGGATCGACATTTTCAATACAGCACACGATCACGCAATTATCCTTACAATCGCGCACCACCTCCATTTCAAACTCTTTACAGCCTAATAAACTCTCTTCAATCAAAATTTCGCTAATGGGCGAGGCTTCTAGGGCAAATTTGGCTAAGTCTCTAAACTCCTCAATGTTAAAAGCAACACTGCTCCCCTCCCCCCCTAGCGTAAAACTTGAGCGGATAATACAAGGAAAGCCCACCTCTTTAACGACCGCTAAAGCCTCCTCCTCGCTATAGGCATACCCCCCTTTGGGTAAATCTAGCCCAATGCCTTGCATGCACTCTTTAAACGCCCGCCGATCCTCTGCCTTTAAAATGCTCTCAATCTTAGCCCCTAAGAGTTTGACATTCTTAAGCGCGCCCTCAAAATGCCCCTGCTGGTGCAACTCCACCATGATGTTTAACGCTGTTTGCCCACCCATGGTGGGTAAAATCGCCTCTATGCCCTCTTGCTGGACAATTTTAAGCACATTTGCCGTGTTGATGGGCTCAATGTAGGTTTTATAGGCTAGGGCTTTATCGGTGTTGATGGTGATAGGATTAGAGTTTAACAACACCACCTCATAGCCCAAGCTTTTAAGCGTTTTAAGGGCAATGCTAGAGGAGTAGTCAAACTCGCACGCCTGCCCAATGACAATAGGACCCGAACCAATGAGTAAAATTTTCTTAAAGTTTTGCATGGGGGGGATTATAGCAAAAGTTGGGGCTGGGGCGTAGGGTTAGCCTTAAGTCTTAGCCTTAATAAGCCCTATGATCCCCTAGTCTAGTTTTAAGTGTAGCCCTAACAAGGCGCGAGCCCCCTTAAGTCCCTTGGGGGTCTGGGTTATTTACGCTCGTGAAAAGTCAATGGGTCATGACCATTAAGGCGTTCGCAATCCTCAAACATATTCTCGTAAGTTTCAACATTAAGAATAAAAAAATTCCAAGTTGTTAAATACTGGTCAAAATTTGCGCAACCCTTAAACATCTCATCCATATTCTTTACATTAGAAATCTTCCAGTCATTTAAGGGCTGATTAAATTTATAGCAATCTAAAAACATGCGTTTCATGCTTCTTACCCTAGAAACATCCCAATTTTGAAAAGGTTGGTTAAAAGATTCGCACCCGTGAAACATCTCCTCCATGTTCTCCACGCTAGAAACATCCCAATCATCCAATGATTTATTAAAGTTCTCACAACGCTGAAACATGTGGCTCATGTCTTTTACCTTAGACACATCCCACTGAGAAATCTTGTGGTTAAAGTGTATGGCGTTATAGAACATGCCCCGCATATTGCTTACATGCGAAGTGTCCCAATTTTCCAGCCCTTCAAAGTTTTTACGGGTGAAGGCTGGGGCATACCCCCCAGAGAAATTAGAAAACACAAAACTCAAATCCGTGATTTGGCTAATGTCAATCTCGCCCAAATGCACGCTCTCATCGGCGACTAATTTTTTAAGCTCCTCCTTGCTTTGGGGGTGGTATTTTTTAGCCATTTTTGGTGGGGCTTTGGGGCTAGTGGGGGTATTTAAGGCGGGGTGATCTTTAAGAGCGGCTAGCACGCCCTCTATATCTAAGATATTTTGCTCTAAGGGGGCTAGAGAGTCTAACGCCTCTTTTGCACTGCTGGCTTGCTCTAGGCTGGCTAAAGGGGTGCTTAATTTAGCTCTAATGCGTTTGAGTTGGATGAGAGCTTGCTCTAGGGTGGAGTCGTCCTCTAAGCTAGCGTAATGCTCATCTAGGGCTTGGCTAAAATGAGCGATCGCTTCTAACAACGCGCTAAATTTGGCGTGCAACTCTGTAACTTCGGCTTGAATGTCTAAGCCCTCCTCTAGCACACTTTTAGCCAAACGGCATGCGCGCTTAGTGGTTTTGATCTCTTGTTCTAACTTTTCTAAGACTTGTTGCATGGCAATTCTCCCAAATAGAATAAGACACTATTATATCACAAACGGGCTCACTGCTCAGAAAACATCAGCAATCCATGTTACAATACTCAGGGTAATACATTTGAGAGGATGGGCATGCATAAACGCACTTTAATATTAGCTTTCTTGGCTGTGGGGCTGGCTTGGGGACAGGATTTTGCTAAGTTGAGCGATGAGGAGTT
This sequence comes from Helicobacter sp. L8, assembly GCF_003660355.1. Lineage (NCBI taxonomy): Bacteria > Pseudomonadati > Campylobacterota > Epsilonproteobacteria > Campylobacterales > Helicobacteraceae > Helicobacter > Helicobacter sp. L8. The sequence goes on along the minus strand of NZ_QXQR01000003.1, from coordinate 38,820 downwards.
GCTTAAAATCGCGGGCACTCTGCCAGCTAGTCAGGCTCTTAACTACCGCATGGAAGTGGTGAAACGCTTGAGAGCACTTGATGAGGAGCACAAAAAAGAGTTTAAAAAGGCTTTTGCTCAGAGCGCACAAACAAATTTAAAAAAGATGAGTTGGAGAGAATTCTCCCACATGCGCGAGCAGGTGCGTGGCTATCTAGCTAAGGCTAAAAAGAAACACAGCTCCAAAGAGCTTGAGGCGATGGGTTTGAATATTGACATCTGCAAGGGCAAAGAACGCCGTGTTTGGTGTGCGCTTAAGAGCTCTCATTAGCATGTCCTGTTTAAAGAGTGATGGGTGTGCGTAAACTTCTAAGAAGTTGGACTTGGCGTGCCTAACCTTATTCTTGACTGGGTGAAAGAGACATTAGTAACTCCATCTTACATAGCTAAAGATGATGCCAAGAAAACAAGCCCCAATGAGGCAAAAACCAGTACGAGAGCTAGAGGCAAATAGCGCAGAGCCCAAAACCAAAAGCCATACCATAGGCATAGATAGAAAAACACCACTATGATTTGGGGATTGCGGATATTGTTAGGGTCAATGTAGAGCACAAAGATCACATATAACACTAGAAAGATTCCCAACATCAAATGCGTCCATCTCACACAAAAACATGCCCATAGTGTCGTGATCACTAGGGGCGGTAAATAGACCTTGAAGTCATAGATATGCGTATAGCCGTAAACTCTAAAGAGAAACAAGGAGAGGATCACAAGAGCCCAAGCCACCCCTATTGCAAGGGGTTTTTTAGGCCAACTCCCTAAGATTAGACTAGCTACATGCCCATAATACCAAATCCAAAGAGGCGTGAGAATATCCCCAAACATGAGTTTGACTTTGGGTGATTGCACAATGGCAAGACCATTGATAGCAGAGAGAAGCAAAAATAGCATACTCGTGGTGATGGCATGCAAGGGGTTAGCGCACATGATTTTTATTGCTTTCAAGCTAAATACACGCGCGGGAGGCGTTTAGTGAGCATGGTAATAGCTTCATAATTGATAATGCCTAAGATTTTAGCGATGTCTCCTGCTCCCATTGCCCCACTTGCAGGCTCGCCCAAGAGAATCACCTCATCGCCCTCTTGGGCTTTTATATCGCCCACATTGATAAAGCATTGATCCATGCACACCCCCCCGATGATGGGCACTTTTTGCCCATGCAAGAGCCCCCAAGCCTTGTTGCCCAAAATTTTAGAAAAACCATCCCCATAGCCTAAGGGTAAAACCCCTACGCGGGTATTTTTCATGCAATAGTAATCCTCTCCATAGCCCACCAGTCTGCCCGCTGGAATGTCTTTCAAGCTCACAATCTGGGCTTTGAGGGTGAGGACATGGCGCAGAGAAAATCCCTTTTTCTCTAGGGCATCTTGGGTGTATATGGAGGGGTGCAAACCATAGAGAGCCAAGCCCACGCGGGCTAAATTCATGCCATAGCTGGGCATGCTCAGTGCGCACGCGCTATTAGCCATGTGCTGGTATTTAAATTCTAATCCCATGCCTTTGAGTTGATCTATAAATTCTACAAAGCGCGTGGCTTGCTCATGGGCGTAAGTTTTATAGAGCGCGTCCGCATTGCTGTGGTGGGTGAAAATGCCCTCTAGTTCTAACCCTTTAAGCTGGGCGATCTTGGCGATTACAAGCGCGCTTTGCTGAGTGGGGAAAAAGCCCAAGCGACTCATGCCCGTATCCACTTTGATATGCACCTTGAATTTGCGCCCTAATTGGCATGCGACCTCAGAGAAATAGCGTGCCTGCTTTTCACAAAAGAGGGTTTGGGTGATATTAGCTTGGATGAGTCCTTGTGCCATATGGCTGGGGGTGAAACCTAGAATTAAAATAGGCGCTTTTTCAAAGCGCGCGCGCAATTCTAGGGCTTCATCGTAGGTAGCCACCCCCAAATACCCCGCCCCCTGCTCTAAGAAAATATGACTAGCTTCCAACACCCCCACCCCATAGGCGTTCGCTTTCACCACCGCCATAATAGTTATCTCATTCCCTAACAATGCGCGCATGACTTGGAAATTATGCGCTAGAGCGTGGGTGTCAATCTCCACATAGCTAGCGCGTGTGGGTTGCATAGACACCCTGTTGCAACGCGCTAAAGTAAGACTTGGTTTCAGCCAACACGACTTTATGGAGTAAGAGCAAAGCGATGAGATTGGGGATCGCCATCAGCGCGTTGGCGATGTCAGAAAAATTCCACACAAATTCTAACTTGGTGAGCGCGCCCACAAAAATGCCTACCAAATAAAGCAGGCGGTAAGCGATGATGTAATTAGCCCCAAAGGTGAATTCCACACTGCGTTCTCCATAATAAGCCCAGCCCACAATGGTAGAGTAGGCAAAGAAAATAATAGAGGCAAAGACAATCCAGCCCCCATCAGGGTAAAAATAACGCACACTCTCATAGGTAAGTAAATTCGCGTCATGGAGTTGGTGATAAACTGGGGTCATGAGCACCAATAGCGCGGTGGAAGTGCAAACGACCATGGTGATGATCAAGGGTTGTAACATGGTGATTAAGGCTTGTTTGACCGGGTGCGCGCTCTTAGAGGCAGCTGCCACAATAGCCGCACTCCCCATACCCGCCTCATTAGAGAAAAGTCCTTTAGAAACCCCGATTTGGATAATGCTCAATAAACTCACCCCTCCAGCCACGCCCCCTAAGAGTGGTTGGGGGTGGAAGGCTTGGGCGAGGATGAGTTGCAAAGCGTCTAAAGCCGCGCTAGGGTGGGTGAGCACGATATAGCAAGTGGTGAGCACATACAAGAGCACCATGAAAGGCGCGAAATAATCGCTAAACTTGCTGATAGATTTGATCCCTCCCATTAAGATTAGACCCGTAATAAAGGTGATAAGCACGCCTGAGAGCCAAGTGGGCATAGAGGCGTGGTGTAATAGAATAGAAGAAACAGCGTTTGCCTGAGTCATGCTCCCAATGCCAAAGGAGGCGATCAAGGTGAATAGGGCAAAGACAAAGGCGAGCTTGGGCATGTGTAGTCCGTTTTTGATGTAATACATCGGACCGCCCTTGTAACCAAATTTGCCCACTTCGCGGTATTTGAGCGAGAGCACCCCCTCAGCGTATTTGGTCGCCATCCCCACAATGCCCGTAACCCACATCCAAAAAATACTCCCCGCCCCTCCCATCACGATCGCCACAGACACCCCAATAATGCTCCCAATCCCCACGGTCGCCCCAATGGAGAGCATCAAAGAGGAGAATTGTGAAATGTCGCCATGGGAGTGTTTGTCGCGCGTGCAAAGCACTTTGAAGGCATGGAAAGCCTTGCTAAATTGAATCCCCTTGAGCAAAAGGGTGTAAAACAGCCCCGTGCCCACCAACAAGACTAATAAGGGTAAGCCCCACACCCACTCTCTGATAATTTCTAAAATGGAATTGAGGGTATTCATTCTCTAAAAAAGGCTGAAAAGAGCATAATATCCGCGCTCTTTTCATTGCAACCACAAGCGATCAATTCCGCGATGATCTTGCCCACCGCTGGAGCAAAGGTCATCCCCAGCCAGCCTAAGCCCGTGGCGTGAATCAAGTTGCTATAGTGCGCATCATAACCCAAATAGGGGATGTCATTGGGAGTAAGAGGTCTAAACCCGCTCCATTCTTGGACATTTTGCATCTCAAAAGGGCGCGTAAAGGTGGTGAAATTTTTCTTAATATTGTCAATTTGGGCGCGCACAACTCCGGGATCGTTCGTATTGAGCTCAAGTTTGGAAGTGATGCGCACGCTGTGGCGGCGCGGGGTCATGGCTAAAAAAATGTCGGCAAACAGAGAGGAAGTTTTAGGTTTGAGCTCTTCGGGCATTTCAAAAGTCAGACTATAACCTTTAGCTCCCATCATCAAAAAATCATTATGGGTTTTTTTGAGCAAATAAGGGCTAGCCCCAGTGGCTAAAATAATCGTGTCGGCACTAAACTTCCTGTGGTTAGTGGTGATCGCGCTGATCTTTTGGGTGTTAAACTCAAAGTCTAGCACTTCTTCGTTGTAATAAAACTCCACCCCGGCATTTTGTAAATACCCCTGTAAACTCTCCATCACTTCCCTAGCGTCCACATGGGCGTTTTCTTTTAATAACACACTCCCACAGATGTTTTCTTCGCGCGCTATGGGCATGTAGTCTAGCGTAGCTCTAGGATCAAAGATTTCATAGGTGTTAGGATCGTAATGCGCGCAGGCTTTGATCTTTTTCTCGAAGTTCTCTTTGAGCGTGTAGATCATCAACAACCCATCTTGCTTAAACCAAAAGTCCATGCCCTTGTCTAACATTTCATGGTAGATTTCCAAACTCATTGTGCCATAGCGTTCAAACAGAGCTAAAGTGCGCTTGAGAGATTTTGCGTTGGCACTCCTGACAAATTTCCATAGCCATTTGTAGAGTTGGGGATTGAGTCCCCAGTGGATATTCAAAGGGGCTTGTCCTTTGAGCATAAGCTTGAGTGTGTCGCACACCACGCCCGGGTTAGACAGAGGGGCTTTTTTAAAAGCAGAGAGCAGACCCGCATTGCCAAAGGAGGTCCCATCACTCCCATCTGTCTGTTCGATGAGAGTAACTTCACGCCCGGCGTGATGCAGGGCGTAAGCACAGCTCAAACCTACAATGCCACCACCCACCACCACGACATCTTTTTGCATGCTCTCTCCCTATTTTTGGGCGATGGCTTCTATTTCCACTAAGCCATCTTTGGGGAGTTTAGCCACTTGGAAAGTGGCACGCGCTGGGTAGGGCTCTTTAAAATAGCCCCCATAAATTTCATTCACTAGCGCAAAATCCTCTAGGTTTTTGAGCAAAATCGTGGTTTTGACCACCGCGCTAAAATCTAAGCCGGCTTCTTTAAGAATGGCGCGCATGTTCTCCATCGCCTGCTTAGTCTGCTCTTTGATCCCCCCTGTAAACTCCCCACTTTTAGGATCGATACCTAATTGCCCGGAGATAAAGACTAAGTTGTGGCTTACAACCGCTTGGGAGTAGGGACCAATCGCCTTAGGGGCGTTCTGGGTGCAAATTTCGATCTTCATGTGTGCTCCTTGAAAATAAAAAGCCCCATTATAGCAAATCTAGACGGCTATTTGATCTCTACATGCACGGGCTTGGCGACATTATGGCTCACTTCTTCCAATTTGGCATCAGCTTGTTCTCTTGTGTTATAGGGTCCAATTAAGTAGCGTTTTTGCCCATTGACGCTTTGTATCTGGTGGGGGTATTTCATGAAGGCTTCCATAAACTTAGGATTTGGTGTTTTGCTAAACACGCCCACCTGCAAGTAAAATCCTTTAGGCACGCCCTGCACTTGCGCCTTGGGGGCGTTTGGTTTTTCTCCCTTGACATGATCAAAGGGGATTTCTTCTGTTGTGTGGGGCTGGGGCTTGGTTGGGGGGTGGGGGGAGTTTTTAGCTCACTCTTGGCGACTTTAGGGGCTTCCTTAGGTTTTTCTGCCACCTTTTTAGACTCTATCTTGTGCTCTACCACCTTAGGAGCGCTCTTTTTGTGCTCCACCACTTTGGGGGGGCTTTTTTTCTCTATATTCCTGTGCGCTAACTTTTCATGTTTTTCATGCTTTGGTTTTTCATGCCCATGTTTTTCTCTCTCATGCTTTTGCTTTTCATGCTTGACTTTGGTGGCTTCTTTGGGCTGTTCTAGCGGGGGTTTGGGGTGTTGGGGTTCTATTTTTAAAGGAGGAGGTGGGGGGGGAGTTTTTATCTAGGGGGCTGGTGGGGAGCACAATGGGAGGTTCTGGCACTTTTTTGCACTTGCTTGGCTTGGATATCCTTGACAATTTGATCGAACTTGTCCTCCTCTTTTTTGGGGTGGCGGGTTCTAAAGTCAAGTTTTCAAAGCCCTTTTGATCAAAGTTATTGTCATGGAGATTGCCCACCTTTGACAAATGCTCTTCATGACTCCCAGCACTTTTAGCCGGCTCGCGCGTGCTCTTGTAAAACACTACTAGCACCACCCCCAAGATAATAAGACCCACTGCTAAAATGAGTAAAGTCTTCTTGAGTTTGGAGCTCTTCACTTCGTGCTCGTCTAGCGCCTCATTGAGTTGTTTGTTGAGATCCTTATTGAGTTCTGAATTATCCATGAGATTGTCCTTTTGAAGTTTTAAAGTCCATCACATATGCCTTGCCCAACTTGAACCCCTCTCTTTGGCAAAGACTTCATAGGGCAAGATCAAAATATTGAAAAGCAAGGGAAGATCGCTATTAGGAAAGGTGCGCCATTCATTGGGCAGGTTTTGGGCTAGTTTCATGGACAAAGTCTTGGCTAGCCTATAGCCCTCACTTAGCTCCGTGTGTCCCTTGTGCACATACAAATGCAAATGCCCGGGGGTTTTGCTCTCGTAGGCAGTAAAGTTGATATAACCCTCTTCGCGCAATAAGAGTTGCGCCTTGTGGTAAAAGCGATCAGGGGTGCGCCCATTGTAGTCAAAGACGATATTTTCTACCTTGTTATTAGGCAGGATCAAATTATGCGCGATGGTGGTTTCCTTGCGCCAATGCTTTTGGATCAGCACAGAAGTCAAACTAGCTTCTACCTTAGCAAACTTGTCGTAAAAACAACGCCCCAAATAAGTTACGCGTTGCCCCAAACCGGGCTGTTGCACGAAGTAGTGGCTTGTTTGTAACTTGATGAGTTGCAAATCCATTTCTACCATGCGACTCCCTTAGAAAATTGGACTTTCATAGCTTTTATAGCGCTTGGAAAACGCGATGATTTCCTCTTTAATGCGGGCGTGTTGCGCGCTATCTTGGATATTCTCTAGCACTTGGGCGATCTTGTGTGCGATGAAGACAAAATCTTGCTCTCCCATGCCCCTGCTGGTGAGCGCGGCTGAACCCAGTCTTAACCCGCTAGTAAACATCGGGCTTCGTGTATCCCCGGGCACGCTGTTTTTGTTGGTGGTGATCCCCGCGTTATCTAGGGCGATTTGCGCGTCTTTACCACTATACCCATGCAAGCGCATCACGAGCAAGTGGTTATCACTCCCCCCACTCACCAACTCAAACCCATGCCCTAGTAAAGCTTGGGCAAGGGTTTGTAAATTGCGTTTGACTTGGATCGCGTAAGTTTTCCACTCTGGTTTGAGATTTTCTAAAAACCCTACGGCTTTAGCCGCGATCACATGCACCAAAGGTCCACCCTGCAAACCCGGAAAAAGCGCGCGATCGATTTTGCCAGCAATTTCTGGATCATCACTTAAAATCAACCCCCCCCTAGGACCTCTAAGAGTCTTGTGCGTGGTGCTACTGACCACATGGCAGTGGGGGAAGGGGTGGGGGTGCTCACCAGCCACGACCAACCCAGCGATGTGGGCTATATCACCCATCAAAAGCGCGTCTACCTCGTTAGCGATCTCTCTAAAACGCTTGAAATCGATCTCCCTAGGGTAGGCTGAATACCCGCACACGATGAGTTTAGGACGCACGACTTTGGCGATCTTTAACACCTCATCGTAATCAATCCAACCCTCTTCATTGACTCCATAGAAAAAGCCTTGAAAATGCTTGCCCGTCCAACTCACAGGTGAGGCATGGGTTAAATGCCCCCCACTGCTAAGTTCCATACCCAAAATTCTGTCATGGGGTTTTAATAGGGCGTGGTAGACTACCATATTGGCTTGGCTACCTGCATGGGGTTGCACATTGGCAAACGCGCAATTAAAGAGTTTTTTAGCCCGCCCTATGGCTAGCTCCTCAATTTTATCCACCACATCACAGCCCCCATAGTAACGCTTAAAGGGATACCCCTCTGCGTATTTATTGGTGAGCACACTTCCCATCGCCTCCATCACACTCTCAAAGGTGTAATTCTCGCTGGCAATCATCTCCAAATGTTCGCTTTGGCGTCGCCACTCTTGAAAGATGAGATCAAAAATTTGCGGATCGTTTGTTTGTAAATGGGAGTCCATATCACTCGCTTTGGTTGGATTTTAAAGGTTTCATAGCTGGGAAAAAGATCACATCTTTAATGCTTTTAGAATTGGTGAGCAACATCACCAAGCGATCGATGCCAATCCCCTCCCCAGCTGTGGGGGGCATGCCATGCCCTAATGCCCACACATAATCGCTATCCATAAACTGCGCCTCTTCATCCCCGCTCTCTTTGGCTTTAACCTGCTCTTCAAAGCGTTGGTGCTGATCTAGAGGGTCGTTGAGCTCACTAAAACCATTGGCGATCTCCTTGCCCGCGATGAAGAGCTCAAAGCGATCGGCGATGCTAGGGTCAATGTCGTTGCGCCGTGCTAGGGGGCTAATTTCAATGGGGTAATGTGTGATAAAAGTCGGGTTGATGAGCTTGGGTTCTACAAAGGTGTCAAACGCCTCTGTAAGCAAATGCGCGCCCCCCAACGCGCCATTCACATCCACGCCATTTGCTTGCAATAACGCGCTTAACGCCCCAGTGTCCTCTAGCAAGGCGTGGGTAAGCCCCCCGATCTCCACTAAAGCCTGTTTGAAAGGCATACAAGAAAACGCCCCAAAGTCAATTTCTACATCTCCATAGGGGAGTTTTGTGGGCAAGCCCAAATGCTCTAGCAACACGCCAAAGAGTTCTTTTGTCAGGGCGATCAAGTCCTCATAGGTCTTATACGCCCAATAAAACTCCAGCATGGTAAATTCAGGGTTATGGGAGTGATCCATGCCCTCATTTCTAAAATTGCGGTTAATTTCAAACACCGCCTCAAACCCCCCCACTACCAAGCGTTTTAAATACAATTCTGGAGCAATGCGCAAATAGCGCTCTACTTCTAAAGCATTGTGGTAGGTGATAAAAGGGCGCGCATTGGCTCCCCCGGCAATGGGGTGCATCATGGGGGTTTCTACCTCTAAAAAGCCCTTTTTTTCAAAAAACGCGCGCACACACGCAACAATAGCGCTGCGTTGTCTAAACACCTCCCTTACCTCCGGATTGGCGATCAAGTCTACATAGCGCTGGCGGTAACGCAATTCAATGTCGCTCAAGCCATGAAACTTCTCAGGCAAAGGCACAACTGCCTTAGTCAATATTTTATAAGAGGTGGCGTGTAGACTGAGCTCTTTGGTTTTGGTAACAAAGGGATAGCCAATGATATTGAGAATATCCCCCACTTCCACGCACTTTTTAAAGAGATCAAAGGCTTCTTGACCTAGATCGTTTTGTGAAAGATACACCTGTAGCAACGCGCTTTGATCCTCAATTTTAATAAAACACGCCTTCCCCATCAAACGCATAAACTTTACGCGCCCCACTAGCGCGTGTGTGTTAGCCATGTCTTTTTGTCCTACTTCTAGCGCGCTAAAGGTCTGTAAAAACTGCGCGTTGCTTAGGGATCGTTTAACACTGTTGTCATAGGGGTTACAATGGTGGGCGCGCAACTGCTGGGCTTTGCTTAGGCGTTGTCGGATATAAGGGTTGTCAAACATTGGGAACTCTTATGGGGTGTTTTGGGGGTGGTCAGTTTGGATTTCTTGGGCTTTGTTTTGAATCACCCTGCCCAATTCTTGGATTTCTGGGCGTTGCATCACATAGGCGGCTACTTCTTGCATGGTGGGGTAAAACTGGCTATTGGCACGCATGTAAGTATCCATCGCTTTCATGAACCCAAAGCGCGAAGCCCCATAGAGCAAAAAGGCAAAGACAAGATACATCTTAGCGCACGCAAAAACAAAGCCCAAAATTTTGTCGATCGCGCCCAAATTGCTAAAACTCACCGCCTTACTCACCACCACCCCCATGATCAAGAAGAAAATCCACACCCCTGCTAGCACCAGGGTAAAACCGATTAAACTTGCCATAGAGGGGCTGTGGAAATCATGGACATGCGCAGAAAACCACGCGCCCACGAGAGAGGCAAACCTAGAACCCATATACACCCCACACACGATCCCAAGAATCCCCGCTACCTCGTCAACCAACCCGTTGTAAAAGCCACGGATTCCTATGACAATGATAACAGCTACCAAGATCAGATCAATATAACCCATTAACGCACATTTCCAAGTGAATTTAAGACAATCTATCCTAGAATTATAAACTCTGTAAGCTTAAAATTATGGATATTTGACACACGCAAGGAACATGGTTGCCATCGCTAGGGATGAAAGATTGGGGTCGGCTTGTATTGCGCGCGCATTGGGGGCAAGCCTTGCTTTTTCTAGCACCCTTGTATGTGGGTGCTATGTTACCCAAGCACCCCTTAGCGCTAGTGATCCTAGAGAGTGTTCTAGCCCCCTTGGGCATGTGGGCATGCCTTAGCGTAGAAAAATCCAAGTCCTTTAACTTTGGCTTTCTGGTGGGTTTGGGCTTGTTTTATTGGTGCGCGTTGAGTTTTAGATACAGCGACTACGCTTTTTTGATCCCGCTTATGGTGATCCTAGTCGCTCTGTGCTATGGGGGGGTGTTTTATCTGCTCTGCTGGTTAGGCTCACCTCTTTATCGAGTGCTGGCATTATGGCTGGCTAGCTATATCCACCCCTTTGGCTTTGATTGGTTTGTGCCCGATGCCTTTTTTGCTTATTCGGTGTTCAAGGTGGACAAACTGAGTTTTTTATGCGTGCTTAGCGCTATTGCCTTGCTCAAACCCCAAAGCCAACGCTTTTTATTTCTCAGGACTTCCGCGCACTTCTATGCGAAGCTATTAGCCTGTGCGCTCTTTGTGTCAGCCATTGATTGGCACGCCTCTAGATCAAACCCCTCTTTTGCTCACCTCAAAGTCGCCACCACCCACACCGCCCAAGACCTCAAATGGCAACGCGATCACCTTCAAGAAATTGTCGCGCACAATTTGCAGATCATCCACCAAGCGATCGCCCAGCACAAACAAGTGGTGATCTTGCCTGAAACCGCCTTCCCTTTCGTGCTCAATACCAGCGCGTTTCTCTCTACCTTACTGGATTTAAGCGCGCGTATCACCATCATCACCGGCGCGCTCTACCAAGAAAAACGCATGCTTTACAATTCCACCTATGTATTTGCTAACAAGACCTACCAATACGCCCACAAAGTGATCTTAGCCCCCTTTGGAGAAACCATGCCCTTGCCTAAATTGTTAGCTGACTACCTAGAAAAACTCTTTTTTGGAGAGGCATTCTTTAGTTTGGGCAGTGGGGTTGCTTTTAGAGATTTTGATATTAAGGGGTTTAAATTCCGCCCCCTAGTGTGCTATGAGGGCACTAGCGCGCTGGCTTACCCGCATAGCCCAGACATCTTTGTGATTTTGAGCAATAACGCGTGGTTTGTGCCTAGCATTGAACCTTTTTTGCAACGCATGCTATTGAAATACTACGCGCGCCGCTTTGCCAAGAGCATTGTCCACAGCACGAATTTATCCCCCTCTTATATCTTAACCCCCACCCTGTTAGGCGATCAAAACATAGGACTGTAAATGCTAGAAGCCACCCGTATCGCACACCGCTTTGAAAACTGGCTTTATAGAGACTTGCACTTGAGCGTGCGCGCTGGACAATCCATCGCGCTCTTGGGGGTGAGTGGGAGTGGCAAATCTAGTTTACTCAACCACCTCTCCACCATGCTAAAGCCTTTAGAGGGGGTGGTGCGTTTGCTAGAATACGAAGACATCTATAGCCTGCCCATGAAAACTCTCTTGCATATCCGCCGTTATGACATTGGAATCATCTTCCAAGCCCATTATCTCTTCAAGGGTTTTAACGCGCTGGAAAACCTACAAGTGGCTTCTATTTTAAGCCAACAACCCATTTCCCAAGACTTATTAGACACGCTAGGAATCGCCCACTTGCTTAACTCCAGTGTGGGGGAACTTAGCGGGGGACAGCAACAACGACTCTCCATTGCGCGCATTCTCACTAAACGCCCCAAAATTATTTTTGCAGACGAGCCAACGGGCAATCTAGATCGCGCCACTGCCCTAGCTGTCATGCAGACCATGCATGCCTATATCCGCACCCAACAAGGCGCGCTTATTCTAGCTACCCATGATGAGAAAATAGCGTGCGATTGCACGCGCACTTATTTGTTAGAACAACAACGATTGAAATTACTCTAACCTATTGATTTTTAGGGTGTGCTCGCAAGAGCGCGGAATTTCTCAAAATTTGGCTATGTTGTGGATTGAAGCGGTTATTTTATGTTAGAATACGGGCGTGTTTCCTTACTAGGAAACTAGAATAACTGCAGAAAGGTTTTTATGAATCACCACAACAAAGATGTTACTCTGACCAATGCTGTGGGCGCGCCCATTGGGCATAATCAAGATGTCGCCACTGCCGGACCTAGGGGACCTGTCCTCTTACAAAACACATGGTTTTTAGAAAAGCTTGCCCATTTTGATCGCGAGCGCATCCCCGAGCGCGTGGTGCATGCTAAGGGTAGTGGGGCTTATGGGACCTTGAGCATCACCAACACCGAAATCACCAAATACAGCAAAGCCAAACTTTTTAGCGAGGTGGGTAAAGAAACCCCGTGCTTTTTGCGCTTTTCCACTGTGGCGGGCGAAAAGGGTTCAGCCGATGCCGAGCGCGACCCTAGAGGTTTTGCGCTCAAACTCTACACAGAAGAGGGCAACTGGGACATTGTGGGCAACAACACCCCTGTGTTTTTCATCCGCGATCCGCTCAAATTCCCCGACTTCATCCACACCCAAAAACGCCACCCCAAAACCAATTTAAAAGATGCGACTATGGTGTGGGATTTTTGGAGTCTAGTGCCCGAGAGCTTGCACCAAGTTACGATCTTAATGAGCGATCGGGGCATCCCTAAGAGTTACCGCCATATGAACGGCTATGGTAGCCACACTTTTAGCCTCATCAATGAAAAGAATGAACGCTTTTGGGTGAAATTCCACTTCAAGACCTTGCAGGGGATTAAAAATTTGACAAGCGAAGAGGCGGCAAAGATCCGTATGCACGACATGGACTCCCACCAGCGCGATCTCTTTGAAGCCATTGAGAAAAAAGATTATCCTAAATGGCGTTTTTGCGTGCAGGTGATGCCAGAGAGCGATGCCAAAGACTACAAATTCCACCCCTTTGATGTAACCAAAGTGTGGAGTCATAAAGATTACCCCCTGATTGAAGTGGGCATTTTGGAGCTGAACAAAAACCCTGAAAACTACTTTGCCGAAGTGGAGCAATCTGCCTTTAATCCTGCCCATGTCGTGCCCGGTGTGGGTTATAGCCCAGATCGCATGCTACAGGGGCGACTCTTTGCTTATGGGGACACCCACCGCTACCGCCTAGGCATCAACCACTCCCAGTTGCCCGTGAATGCCCCCCGTTGCCCCTTTGCCACTACTTCGCGCGATGGTTTCATGACAAGCGGACATTATGGCGCACAGCCCAACTACAACCCTAGCTCACTGCCGGGCTACAAAGAAGCCCCCCATGCACGCGAGCCCAAACTTGAGCTTGCTAAGCTTGAGGATGAAATGGCTGCTTATGCCTACAACTTCCGCGATTACGACACGGATTATTACACCCAAGCAGGCGATCTCTTTAGATTGATGCCCAAAGACGAACAAGAGCGCACCTGCCAAAACATCGCCGATGCCATGCAGGGCGTGCCCGAAGAGATCATCAAACGCCAGTTAGAACATTTCAAAAAAGCCGATGCCCACTATGGCAAGCGCATTGAGGAGCTGTGGCAAAAAGGTCTCCATAAATAGCCATGCGTAGGCGTGTCTTTTCAAGAGGGGTTTTGGGGGTGGGGGCAGTCGTCCGCGCTGGCTTTGTCCCCTCCCATTTTATAGCCATATCCGTTTTTGGGGTTTTTACGCCTACGATTGTTTTTTGGATGGTTGCGGGTATGGGGCGCACTCTATCTTACCAAATGCAGGAGTGTGAATGGAGTTTTTAAAGAAGCTGAGGTTTCCTAAAGAGTATAAGAGCAAACTCTTTTTGATCTATTGGTTGCGCTGGATGCTCTCTGCCGTGGTGATGTTGCCCTTCATGCACTTTTTTGAGTGGCTGGGCACGCCCCTTTGGATCAATCTCTTTTTAGGACAGACTATTGGGGCGATTATCTTCTTTAAGATCGACAAATTCATTTTTCGCAAGCAAGATTAACCCATTGGCGATGCTTTTATTAGGTGGGGGTTTAAAAGAATGTGCTAGTCCTAGAAGAGTCGTTAATGCTAGATTTGTTTAGTCTGAAAAATGTGTTATGGGTGTGGCTTGTGGTGGGGCTATCTTGCCTGAGTGCGCGGAATCGGGATGCTCGGTTTTATGATCCAAGTTGTGATAACGCTTGGAATCTTGTGTTCCCCGATGAGAATAAAAAAGAAGACGACAAAAAAGCCCTTTTGGCTTTCCAAAAAGCCATCAAAAAAGGCAAATTTTGCGGATACAATGGCTTGGCATATCTCTATGAAAATGGGCTAGGAGTTGAGCAAGATTATCACAAAGCCCTTAAGCTATATGAAAAGATTGGGAGGGGTGGGTATGGGGGTGGGTATGCGGATATGGCGCGCATGTATGATCAGGGTTTGGGCGTGCCTGCAGATGAGAAAAAGGCAGATTATTATGAAAAACTCTGCCATGAGAGTGTCAACTTTCCTGATAAAATCTACAATCACATGCCCGATGAAAAGGACGGGTGCTCTGATATTCGTGGCGGGGTAGACCCTAAATCGCTAGACATGGGACCCACTGAATATATGTATTAACCCCCCTTGATTTGGATGAGCAATCTCTCTACCTCTGCTTGTAAATGTTTTAAATCTTTAGAATTGTCCAGCACAAAGAGGCTTAGAGATTTTTTAATTTCTATATCCATTTGGGCATCAAGGCGTTGTTCTATGTGCTCTAGGCTTAAGTGATCGCGCGCTTGCAGGCGTGTGATCTGCAACTCTCTGGGCGCATACACCAAGACCACTCGAGCAATCCCATAAGTTTTAATCCCCTCAATTTCAAAAAATAGAGGGATGTCTAAAAAATAGGGCTGGTGGTGGGTTTCTAGTTGTTGGGCTTGCTCGAGCATTTTAGCGCGCACTTTGGGGTGGAGCAATGCCTCTAGCTTGGCGCGTGCGACCTTGTCGCTAAAAATGAGCGGGGCTAGGGCTTGGCGCGTGATAGTGTGGTTAATCGCCACCTCAGGGAAGAGTTGGGCAATTTCCGCATTGTATTGTTCAAAGAGTTCATGGGCGATTTTATCGGCATCTAGCACACTATAACCATGTAGGTTCAAAAGACTAGCCACAGTGCTCTTGCCCGTGCCAATCCCCCCCGTGAGCACAAAGGCGTGTTTTAAGCTCAATTTTTAAGCAGACGCGCGCACGCGCCCTTAAGCCACTGGGGCTGGGCAAAGGCGGCGTGGTGGATTTCCGCGTTGTAATAACGCAACCCATCGAGCATGTCGATCTTTTGCAAGAGCATGTCAGCAAGGGGGTGGTAGTGCTTGGAGGCAAAGAGATAAACTTGGGGGGTGGGAGCATAGGGGGTGTTAAAGGGCATGAGGATTTGCGCACAACCCTGTAAGCTTGTGAGCGTGCCCTTAAAGGCTTCTTGTTCTAGCAAGGGGTTAGGAACACTGAGCAACATCAAGCCTTTGGGGTTTAGCATGCGTTGCAAGCCGTCCACTTGGTGGGCATTGGGGGTGCTAAGTGAGATGAGAATATCATAGGGTTGTAGGTCTAGATCGAGGATTTTGTCATAGAGTTTAAAGCGCGCATGGGCTTTGGTTTCTGCAAATTGGGGCAAAAAGGCGTGCAAATTCTCTAGCATGGCGTGATCTTCTTGCACAAAATCCACATGCAAACCCTCATACTTTAGCAACTCAAAGGCGATTTGGGTGTCAAACCCTCCAGTGATGAGCGCGCGTTTAGGGTTAGGGTGCACGCACGCGCCCACATGCGCCAATAGCTCGCTCTGGATAAAGGGGTAACTTTGGAAAAACATCCACTCTTGCGTATTGTTACGCACAATCCCCATCTGGGCGCAATCTGTGCCGACAATTTCTAGTTGGTGTGCCATTAAAACTCTTTGCGCGGGTCTTGTGCCCCATACATGACATGGGCTTTGGCATCGACCACAATGGCGTTCACATCGCCCATAGGGGGCTTAACTACAATTTTATAGCCCATTTTCTCCAAGTTCTCCTGCACATCTTTAGGCATGCCAAATTTCTCAATGCGGATTTCATCAGGCAACCATTGCATGTGAAATCGTGGCGCGCTCACCGCTTCAGAAATATTCATGCCATGATCGATCACATTGCTAATCACTTGCAATACCGTGGTGATGATACGCGCACCACCGGGACTGCCCACGACCATAAAGACCTTATTGTGTTTGAGCACAATAGTGGGCGACATGGAGCTAAGGGGGCGTTTGCCCGGCTCAATCGCGTTAGCATCGCCTCCAATCAAACCATAGAGATTAGGCACACCGGGTTTGATAGAAAAGTCGTCCATTTCGTTATTGAGCAAAAAGCCTGCCCCATTGATAGCGGCTGCACTGCCATAGTAATCATTCACGGTGTAGGTGATACTCACCGCATTCCCCCATTTGTCTGCTACAGAGTAATGCGTGGTGTTCTTACCCTCATGGATTTGCCCTAACCCCGGGCGCACTTTTGCGCTATCCGTGGCTTTATTAGGCAAAATGTTTTCATAGATTTTTTTGGCATAACTCTTGTTGGTGAGTTTGTCTGTAGGGACATCAATAAAATCCGGATCCCCCATAAACACCGAGCGATCGGCGTAGGCTTGGCGCATCGCTTCTGCCATGATGTGGATAGTTTGGCTAGAGCCAAAACCTAGCGCACCGATGTCAGCGTTCTCCATCGTGTTTAAAATCTCAATGATATGCGTTCCGCCTGAGCTAGGGGGTGCCATGGAGATGATTTTATAACCCCGATAACTCCCCTCAATAGGTTTACGCCACACCACCTTGTATTGGGCTAAGTCTTGCTTAGAGATGATCCCCCCGTTCTTGCGCATGTCCTCTACAATCAAATCCGCGATCGCGCCCCTGTAAAAGGCTTTCGCCCCGGCGTTTTTAATCAAGGTTAAAGTTTTAGCTAAATCCTTTTGCACGAAGAGATCCCCCGCGCTATAAGCCACCATACCCTTTTTTAAGAAGTATTTACGGCTACTGGCGTATTTGGCAAAACGGGGTTTGGCATCTAACATGGTTTCTCCCTGTCTGGGTGTTAATCTAAAACCCTTTTGGGCGAGATCAATAGCGGGTTGAATCAAGGTTGCTAGTTTACGCGTGCCGTATTTTTTCAACATCGCATCAAACCCGGCTACAGTGCCGGGCACCCCAGCAGCCAAATAGCCATCTGTGCTAAGTTTGGGGATCACCTTCCCCTCCTTATCCAAATACATGTTGCGTGTGGCTTTCAAGGGGGCTTTTTCTCTGAAATCTAGAGTAATATTTTCCCCATTAGCCAAGTGGATCACCGCAAAGCCCCCCCCGCCTAAATTGCCCGCAGCCGGGTGCACCACAGCCAAGGCATAGCCCATCGCTACGGCTGCATCGATGGCGTTCCCGCCCTCATCTAAAACGCGTTGGGCGATCTTGTCGGCTAGGGGGTGGCTAGAGAGGGCTAGAGCCTTGCCCTTAATGGGGGGTAAACTAGCCCCCATAACAGCACTAACAAGCCCCGCGCCCACGCACAGCACCACGAACACACGCTTTATAACAAACATAAAAACTCCTAACAAGTGTGATAGACAATCTTAGCATAGCTAGACTTACAGCCAGCACAATTAGGTTATAATACCCCAAATGCACAAAGGAAAGTCCGTGGTCTTGGCTCTCAAATACCGCCCCAAACACTTTAAGGATTTGGTGGGGCAAGAAAGTGTGTCTAAAACCCTAAGCCTAGCTTTAGAGCAAGGTCGTTTAGCGCATGCCTATTTGTTTAGCGGGCTTAGGGGTTCGGGCAAGACCTCTAGCGCGCGCATTTTTGCCCGCGCCCTGCAGTGCGAAAAAGCCCCCACTAGCACCCCCTGTGATGTGTGCCCTAATTGTGTAGACGCGTTGCACAACAAACACATGGACATTATTGAGATGGACGGCGCGTCTAACCGGCGCATTGAAGATGTGCGCGAACTCATTGAGCAAACTAAATATAAACCCAGCATGGGAGCTTTTAAAATCTTTATCATTGATGAAGCCCATATGCTCACTAAAGAAGCCTTTAATGCGCTTTTAAAGACCTTAGAAGAACCCCCCGCGCATGTCAAATTCATCTTAGCCACCACGGACGCGCTCAAACTGCCAGCCACTATTTTGAGTCGCACCCAGCATTTCCGCTTTAAAAAGATCTCCCCTAAAGCCATTGTGGCGCATTTGCAAAAAGTCTTGCAAGCTGAGGGGGTGGGTTACCAAGAAGGGGTTTTGGAAATGTTGGCTAGAAGCGCGCAGGGGAGTTTGCGCGACACCTTGACTCTCACAGAGCAGGCTATAAGTTATTGTGGTGGCACTCTGAGCTTAGAAGCCACCGCGCAAATGTTGGGCATGGTGGATAGCAAGGTGCTAGACGATTTTTTCCAAGCCCTTGCAGACAACCCGGCGCGCGTGCGCTCTCTCTTGCAAACTTTAGGTAGTTACGATCCCCAAATGGTTTTAGAAGAGATGGCGATCTTTCTTAAAGACGCGCTATTAGAGGAGAGCTTTCCTCTCAATGTGCTGGATGCTTGGATGGGTATTTTAGCCCAAGCCAAGAGTCTTTTGCACACGGGTGCAGATGGGGATTTTGTGCTGGCTTTGAGCGCGCTCAAGATGCAAGCTGTCTATAACCCCCCCCAAGCCCAACCCTCCCAAAACTTAGCCCCTAAAAGCCCTCCAGCCCCCCAGTCTAACCCACAGCCCCTTCCCAAAGACCTATTCTCCCAAGTTATCGCCAAACTCTACGCGCACCAGCAAGATTTAGGCGCGCTGTTTGAAGCGCATGTGCGCTTTCATGCCTTCTGCGATCAGATTTTGCAGTGGCAATCAGATGCACCACCTAGCGCTAAAGAAGTGCTCAAAACACATTATGAGATCATTAAAAAAGCTGTTGAAGAAGTCTATGGGGTAGGGGTGCAAATCCAAGCGATCAAAAACCCCTCTCCCCCTCCTAGCACTCCCCTCACCAAAGAGGAGCAAAACATGGTGGACATGGTGCAAGAGCATTTGGGGATTGAAAGTTTCAAGGTAGAGAAATGAAGTCTATGCAAGCGGATTTGCAAGGTTTAGGGGCTGTGGTAGCGCTTTTAAAACACGCGATCAAGGGGCGTAAACACGCGATCATTCTCCTGCAGGGTGCTTTGGGTAGCGGTAAAACCACTTTAGTGCAGCACTTTTGCCAAGCCCACCACGCCCTACAAGCCACCTCGCCCACTTTCAGCTTAATGCACGCTTACCCGGCTGAGGGCTTTTGTATTTACCATTATGATTTTTACCTCAAAGAAACCCAGCAGCTCCTAGAAATGGGCGTGTTAGAACACTTGGAATCCCAGGGCGTGCATTTTATAGAGTGGGGTTCTAGCGCGCTTAAAAGCATGTTAGTGCGCTTGGGCTTTCGCGTGTGGGTGCTAAGTTTGCAAACCTGCGATCAAAAACGCATCTATAGGCTCAGCGATGGATAGACTCAGCGCGACCCATTTGAGCAAGCAGATCAAAAAGACCATGATTGTGCATGATGTTTCCCTAGAAGTGCAAAGCGGGCAGGTGGTGGGCTTGTTAGGACCCAATGGGGCGGGTAAAACCACAACTTTTTATATGATCTGTGGGCTATTGCAACCCAGTGGGGGGAGTGTGTCGCTCAATGACATCGATCTCTCCAATTATCCTCTGCACAAGCGATCCAATTTAGGCATTGGGTATTTGCCTCAAGAATCGAGCATTTTCAAGGATTTAAGTGTGCTGGATAATTTGATGTTAGCCGCCCAAACCACTTTTAGCAATTCTAAAGAAGCCATGCAACGCATTGAAGAAATGTTAGAGGCTTTTAATATCCAAGCGATTCAGGCGCGCAAGGGGGTGTCCTTGAGCGGGGGAGAGAGGCGGCGTGTGGAGATCGCTAGGGCGTTGATCAAAAGACCTAAGTTCATTTTGCTAGATGAGCCTTTTGCAGGGGTAGACCCCATTGCGGTGCTAGACATCCAAAAGATCATCGAACGCTTGGTAGAAATGAATATTGGGGTGCTTATCACCGATCACAATGTGCGCGAAACCTTGAGCGTGTGCCATCGGGCGTATGTGATTAAGAGCGGGACTTTGCTTGCCAGTGGGAGTAGCGATCAGATTTATGAGAACGAGTTGGTTAGAAAACACTATTTAGGCGAGCATTTTAAGGCATGATGGCACTCTTGCGTCCCAAACTCGCGCCTAAAAATAGGCTATCGGCGACTTTGAAAAGTTGGTTGCCTATTTTACAAAGTGGACCCCTTGAAATGGAGGAAGTGTTGCAGGCTTATGCCAAGGACAACCCTTGCATGCGCGTGCAAAGTGGCTTGAGCGCGGATTTTAGCACCTGCCAATTCCACAAAGCCCAACGCCCCAACGCTCCCGCTCTTAAAAACACCATGACTGACAAGATCGAAAGCCTGAGTGTGCGCGAAGCAACTTTGTATGAAACCCTCCACCAACAACTCTTGCCCCCCCTTTTTCCCACCCAGACTTCTTTACAAATCGCTCAAGACATCATAGAAAATCTCAACCATGAGGGGTATTTTGAAGGCGATGTAGAGTCATTAGCTTTAAAACTAGGCGTGCATGCCCAAGATTATGAAAAGGTGCGCCAACGCTTTGCTTACCTAGACCCCCCGGGTGTGGGCGCGCGCGATCTCCAAGAGAGTTTTTTCTTCCAACTAGCCCAGCATAACCAATTAGACGACTCTACCTATGGTCTATGCGTGCAGATTTTAGCTAATTTGTCCGCGCACAAGGATTTTAGCCATCTAGCCTCTTACAAACAGGCGATGAAAATCATCACTTCCTTTAAAAACCCTCCCGCCCTAGATTTTCATGATCCTTCGCCCGTGGTGATCCCTGATCTTTTGATCTTGGAACAGGGGGGGGAGATTAGCGTCCAGCTCAATGACAGCTATTACCCCCAAGTGGTGGTCGAAGAGCCTAAAATCAAACAAGCCAATGACTATTTAAAGGAAAAACTCAAAGAAGCGCGCGATTTAGTGGACGCGTTACAAATGCGCCAGCAAACAATTTTAAAGATCGGCTTGATGTTGGTTGAATACCAATACGATTTTTTCAAAGGCAAGCAGATCAAACCCATGCGCTTGGTGGATATTGCCAATGAATTTGGCTATGCGCCTAGCACCATTTCTAGGGCGATCTCTAATAAATACTTGGAGTGCGCGCGCGGGATTTTCCCCATCAAGAGTTTTTTCACCACCGCGCTGGAAGGGGATATTTCCAACGCCTCCATCAAGGATTTTATCTTGGATCGCATCGCGCATGAAGATCCCTTAAAACCCTTGAGTGATCTCAAGATTTTAGAGCTTGTAGAGGCTGAGTTTCACCTTAAAATGGTACGGCGCACCATCACCAAATACCGCAAACTCTTAAACATCGCTAGTTCTGCGGAGCGCAAAAAACTCTACGAATTGCGCGCCAAGCATTAAGTCTAGGCGTGCTAGAATACCCTCAAAGGACGCACATGGCAACACAGCATAGCAATAGGACGCGCGCCAACCACCACAGTCTAAGCGATGATGCCCTATTGGACATGTTCAACCGCTACAACGCCACTTCTTGCGATCAACTCGCTCCCCATAAATTGCAGGGCTACTTCAAAGCGTTCAAATTTTACAAGCAAATCCTCTTAGGGCATTGCGCCCAAGGGAAAGCGTTTTACCGCCTAGCCCAAATGTATGAGAGGGGGGAGGGGGTGTGCCAAGACGAGCGCAAGGCTTTGGATTGTTATGAGGGGATCGTGCAACATAGCCCCATCACCCAGTGGATCTACATCAACGCGCTTAACAAGCTCATCTATGCTTACGAAACGGGCGCATGGGGTATGCCCCAAGACACCCAAAAAGCCCTAGAATACAAAACTAAACTCCAAGAAAGCAAGGCGGCGATGATGGGTGCAACGCTACGCCTGTATTTCAAAAAACGCGCCCCCAAGAAAGCCAAAAAGATCTCATATTAAAGGACATGCATGCCAACTAGATTAGCCACTAATTTGAGCGATGACGCTCTGCTCGCCCTTTTTAACCGCTACAACCAAAGTGCCCCCTTGGGCGCGCCCCACCAAGTGAACGCCTATTTGAACGCCTTTGGGTATTTCAAACGCATCGCCCTAGAAGAAACGGACTTTGGCTACGAGTTTTACGCCTTAGGAAAAGCCTATGAAGAGGGCTTGGGCGTGCCCCAAGACACCCCCAAAGCCCAAGCCCTCTACACTGAGGCGATCAAGCACTACCAAGTCTATGAGGGCGATGAGGAGAAGCACTTAGAAGCCATGCGCCTCCTAGAAAAATGGCTCTGAGGGGTTAGAGTGGTCCTTTTTGTAGCGGTGTGTGCGTTCGCGCTCGCATTCATCGTGCGCCCTATGATCCCTTTGGTGGGTGTTAAGAGGGTTGTAATAGGAATTGCACACGCGCGAGGAACGCCTATAACTACCGGGTTCTTCTCCCGCATTTTCTAAGCTGGCACAATCCCCATCGGCGGGCGTGTTGGCAAAAATCTCTAAATGATCGGGGGCGTGTGCGTCCAACACTTCTACATGATCGTGATCATGAGGGGTGTGTGCGGGCAACACCTCCAAAGAAACCCCCAAACGAGCCGCGAGCTCTTGAAAACTTCCTAGATCGTCTTGTTTGATGTTTTGGATTAACAGATCCACACAATCTCCTTTGATTGATTCTGGCTTAAACCTAACCTTAAGCCACTTTTTAGTTTAGTTGAAAAAAAACAACCAACACCTAACCACAACCCCAAAGCAATATGCTATAATGCGCCCATATTGTCGTGGAGAACCTATGGATATTAAGAGTGCTTTTTTACAGCATTTTGAAGATTTAAAGCATGTGCGTGTGCCTAGCTCTAGCTTGGTGCCTGAGGATTCTAGCCTGCTCTTCACCAATGCGGGCATGGTGCAATTCAAGGATATTTTTCTAGGCAAGGTTGCGCCCTTTGCTCCGCGTGCCACGAGTGCCCAGCTGTGCATGCGTGCGGGAGGGAAGCACAACGACTTAGAAAATGTGGGTTATACCAACCGCCACCATACCCTATTTGAGATGTTAGGGAATTTCTCTTTCTTTGACTACTTTAAAGAAGAGGCGATCGCTTACGCTTACGCTTTTGTGCGGGGCACTTTGGGTTTTAAAGAGCAGGACATTTACATTAGCGTGCACGAAAAAGATCACGAAGCCTACAAATTGTGGCAAAAATTTGTCCACCCTAGTCATATCAAGACCATGGGCGATAAGGACAACTTTTGGCAAATGGCAGACACGGGACCTTGCGGGTATTGCAGTGAGATTTACATCGATCAGGGCGCGCAGGCGTTCCACTCTAAAGAGGATTATTTTGGGGGCGATGGAGATCGCTTTTTGGAGATTTGGAATTTGGTTTTCATGCAATACAACCGCTCCAAAGAGGGGGTATTAACCCCCTTGAGTCAGCCTTGTATTGACACGGGCATGGGTTTAGAGAGGGTGCAAGCCTTATTAGAGGGGGTGCAGAACAATTTTGATTCTTCTTTATTTAAGCCTTTGATGGCATGTATTGAAGAGGTTTTTGGTTTACCCTACAGCGCGCATAAAGAATCTTTTAGGGTGCTTGCCGATCACGCTAGGAGCGTGGCGTTTTTACTGGCTATGGGGGTGTATTTTGACAATACCGGTAGGGGCTATGTGCTCAGGCGCATTCTACGGCGCGCGCTAAGGCATGGTTACTTGCTCGAACATGCTAAGGGGCGCACACTTGATGAACCTTTTTTCTATAAAATTCTAGGGGGCGTGTGTGCGTCCATGCGCGATTATCCCATTTTGCAAGAACAACAAGAGAGCTTGCAAGCTGAATGCATGGCTGAAGAAGAATTGTTCTTGAGCACTCTAGAAAAGGGCATGCATCTTTTTGAGAGCGCGTTAGCGCAGAGCAATGAGATTTTCAGCGGGGCGGTGGCTTTTAAACTCTATGACACCTATGGCTTTCCCTTGGATTTAACCATGGACATGTTGCGCGATAAAGATATAGAAGTGGATTTGGCTGGCTATGAGGCGTGCATGCAAGAGCAAAGACAACGCTCCCAATTCAAACAAAGCGGGAGCAAAGACGATCTAAAAACTCTTGATCTAAGCGCGCTAGCCCCCAATGTCTTTGAGGGTTACCAGCATGAAAGTTTGCAAGCCACGATCCGCGCGTTGTTTGCGCCTAATACCCAGGGCGTGTTAACTTCTGTGCCAAGCGTGCAAAGCGGGAGGGCGTATGTGGTCTTGGATAAAACTCCTTTTTACCCCCAAGGTGGGGGACCCATTGGGGATAAGGGCGTGCTCTTAGATCCTAGCCACCATCCTCTAGCCCATGTGCTAGACACCCAAAAGGTGGGCGCGATCAACCTCAGTTTAGTGGAATTGATCGCGCCTGTGCATGTGGGTGGGTGCGTGATCGCTAAGGTGAGCGAGCGCGCCGAGATCGCTAAGCACCACAGCGCGACTCATCTTTTGCATTTAGCTCTAAGAGAGGTGTTGGGTCAAGCTGCACGCGCCGAACACAAAAGTGCCCAGATTCAACAAAAGGGAAGCCATATAGAGGCACAGCGCTTGCGCTTTGATTTTAGCTTTTATCGCCCCTTGAGCGACTTAGAGATAGAAGCGGTTGAAGCCTTTGTGAACGCCCAAATTAGCATGGGAACTAGCACGCACATCGACCACCTGCAAGCCGATCAGGCTAAAGAAAGGGGGGCTGTGATGTTGTTTGAAGACAAGTATTTGCAAGAGGTGCGCGTGGTGAAGATCGCAGACAGCCTAGAGGCGTGCGGGGGGGTGCATGTAAGCGATAGCGCGCACATTGGAGGGTTCGCTATCACTAAAAGCTCGAGTGTGAGCGCAGGGGTTAGGCGCATTGAGGCGGTGTGTGGGAAAGCCTACTACCACTTCATCGCCCAAGAACGCGCCGCGCTTAAAGAGGCGCGCCACCAATTAAAAACCTACCAAAAGGCTACCAAGGCTCAACGCCCCAAGCAGGATTGCGCGCACTTGGTGCAATGGTATCCGGTGTGTGATCAACAACTTGCCCTATTGCACGCCCAAAAAGAGAATCTCAAAGAGTTTTTCTCCCTCATAGACACACATAAAAAACAACAAAAGAACTTGGTCGCGCTCTTTGTGTGCCCTAACCCACAAAAACATGCCCTAGAACTATCGCTCAAATCGCTGGGGAATCAGGATATGTTGGCTTTGCTCGCGCGTTTGAAAAGCCAGCTAGAAACCTTGGGTTATGAAAATAAAGGTGGAGGCAAGCGCGACTACGCTTCGTTATTGATTAAAAAGCAAGAGGGCGCGCTCACCCCTGAGGATGTTCAGACTTTGATGGAAACCCTCAGGCAAAGCACTTTAGAATTTATGGCTGGCTAATGCATACCAACACTCTGTTTCTCATGCTCTTTGTTTCGTTGATCTTGGGCTTGGTGGGACTACTCATCTTTTTATGGGGCTTGAGAGGCAAACAGTTCAGCGATGAAAAGAAAATGTTAGAGGTCTTGCTATATGATAGCCCTAGCGATCTACACACCGCCAAACAAGAGGAACTCAAGAAGAAAGGATAGCATGGGTGAGATTTACGATGTAGTGGTAGTGGGGGCAGGACCTAGTGGGATCGCCACGGCAGTGGAGTGTAAGCTCAATGGAATCCCCAAAGTTTTATTGTGTGAAAAAGAGGCGCAAAGCTGTGGGATGATCCGCAAGTATTATAAAGCCAATAAGCGCGTGGACAAGGATTACCGCAAGCAGGTCGTGGATATTAAGGGGCATATTCCCTTTAGCGATACAGATAAAGAGGGCGCGCTAGAAGTCTTGCAGAAGGCTTTAGACGAACACCATATTGATGTCGCCTATAATACGGGGATTGAGAGCGTAGTAAAAAAAGAAGACTTATTTGAGGTGGTGAGCGGGTCTAACCAAGTGTTTAAGGCTAGGAGCGTGGTGATCGCCATTGGCAAAATGGGGCAACCCAACCGCCCTTCTTACCCGATCCCCATAGAGGTGATGCGCCAAGTGGTCTACACCATCAATGATTGCAAGGAAAAAGAGGAGGTGTTGGTGGTAGGAGGGGGCAATTCGGCGGTGGAATACGCCATCGCGCTAGCCAATAGCAATAACACCACCTTAAACTACCGCCAGACTACCTTCAGCCGTGTCAATGAAGACAATCTCAAAAACCTAGAAGAGGCTTTTAATAAGAATTTGCAACACAAATTAGGGGTGGATATTGAAAGCCTAGCCGAATCGCAAGGGCAGGTGCAGGTGAATTTTAAAGACGGCACGCATGGATTTTACGATCGAGTTTTATTTGCCATTGGGGGGTCTACCCCTTTGGAGTTTTTGAAAAAGTGTAAAGTAGCCTTGAGTGAGAACAATTTGCCCCTTGTGAGTCCCGAACATGAAAGCAATATCACTAACTTGTATGTGGTGGGCGACATTGTCTATAAATCTGGGGCTAGCATTGGAGTCGGGTTGAACGCGGGCTTTGAAGTGGCACGCGTGCTCAAAGAGCGGTTGGTCTAGTTTGCGCAAAGCACTCATTCTAGCTTTTACTCTGCTGGGAGTAGCAAACTCCTTGCTTTATTCTCAATCTATGCACCACAAAGGAGAACGCATGCAGGTTTTTAAAGTATCTATCCACACAGACCCACAAGGTTTTTTAGACCCCAAATTTGGTGGCAACGCCCCTGAGAGTTTTTTAGATCACGGTCTGCCTAAACACTCCCCTGAGATTTCTTGGGAGGGTGTGCCCGGAGCCAAGAGTTACGCCCTAGAGATCGTGGATTACGATGCGAGCGTGGTGATGGGCAAACCCTTTATCCACTGGGTGGTAGGCAATATTGCAGGCACAAAATTAGCCCAAAACGCCTCATTAGAAGACAAACATATCGTTCAAGGAGTTAATTCCCTCACAGAAGGCTACTGGCGTTCTACTTTAAGCCCAGAAGAAAAACGCGCCTCCAATTTAGCCAATAGCGTCTATATTGGTCCTATGCCTCCCAATGGGGATCACCACTATTTAATCCAAGTTTACGCGCTAGATATTGCGCATGTAAATTTGACTCCCCCCTTTTTCATCAACGATTTGCACGATGCCATCCGGGGGCACATTTTAGGCTTGGGGCGCGTGGAGTTCAAATACCATAAAATGCGCCACTAATGGAGTTTTAAGCTTGCGCATGGCAAAGTCAAAAATTCATCGAATTTCACGCAAAGGCCTTAGAAGATGCAAGATTGTGTGTTAGATATGGATATCCATGCCATTGCCCAGATTCTCCCCCATCGCTACCCCTTCTTGCTGGTGGATCGTGTGGTGGGCTTGCAAACTTACAAACAGGTGCACGCCTATAAGAACATCACCTATAATGAAGAAGTGTTTACGGGGCATTTCCCCAGTAAGCCCATTTATCCGGGGGTGCTGATTGTAGAAGGCATGGCGCAAGCAGGCGGGCTTTTAGCCTTTGTGAGTTTATTTGGGGTAGACCCTGAGGTGGCGCGCACCAAGCTTGTCTATTTCATGACAATCGATCGCGTGAAATTCCGCAACCCGGTGATCCCCGGGGATCAACTCCATTACTATTTGGAGGTGCTTAGGCACAAGGGCATGATTTGGCAGGTGGGAGGGGTGGCTAAGGTGGATGACAAGATCGTGGCAGAGGCTGAACTCAAAGCCATGATTGTGGATAAAGACAATGGCAAGAGGGGTGCAGGAGAATTAGCATGATCGCCTCCACGGCCATTGTTGACCCCAAGGCTTGCATCGCCCCGGGCGCGCATATCGGGCATTTTTGTGTCATTGGACCTGATGTAACCTTAGAAGAGGGGGTGGAGCTTTACAATAATGTTACCGTGTTAGGGCGCACTACTATCAAAAAGCACACTGTTGTTTTTCCCTACGCCACTCTAGGCACGATCCCCCAAGACTTGAAATACCATGGCGAACAAACCCAACTTCTCATCGGGGAGCGCAATCTCATTCGCGAATATTGCATGATTAACCCGGGCACGCAGGGCGGAGGGGGGATCACGCGTATAGGTAATGACAATCTCTTGATGGCCTATGTGCATGTCGCCCATGATTGCCAGATTGGGAGTTATTGTATCTTAGCCAATGGGGTTACTTTAGCCGGACATATTGAAATTGGCGATCATGTCAATATCGGGGGGGTTACAGCCATCCACCAATTCGTGCGTATCGCCAAGGGATGCATGGTGGCTGGGGCTAGCGCGCTGGGTAAAGATGTCCCCCCTTATTGCATTGTGGAGGGCAATCGTGCCTTTATCAAGGGGATCAACCGCCATCGTATGCGCAAACTTTTGCAAAGCCATGAGATTGACTTCATTAGTGCCCTTTATAAAAAGCTCTTTGCCTGTGAAGACACTTCCATACGCGAGAACGCGACCAAGCTCTTAGCTAAATACCCAGACAACCCCCACGCCCAAGAGATCTGCGGTTTCATCTTAGAGAGTGAGCGCGGGGTCGCCTTTAAAGCCGCACATTTGACTCAGGAGAACACATGAATACCCGTTATTGTAGTTTTTGTAACAAACCAGAGAGCACTTTAGGTTACCAACGCCGCTTGGTGTTTTCTTCTAAAAAATCCGGAAAAGACACCCATGTGTGTGAATATTGTATTGAATATCTTTACAAGGAACTCCACACAGATTTGCACCCCAGCACTTTGGATAACAACCGCCTAGAACTCATTGAAAACATGTTGCCTAAAGCCACTAAGAGCGTGGGCGCGACCCTTGTGCCCTCCCCTAGCGTGCTGAAAGAATACCTAGATAACTATGTGGTGGGGCAAGAAGAGGCTAAAAAGGTTTTCAGCGTGGCTGTTTATAACCACTACAAGCGCTTAAACCACCAAGAAAAACAAAGACAAAAACAGCACAGTAAGGATGTGCACTTCACCCAAGAGGACTCTTTAGAAGATGTGGAGATTTCTAAATCTAATATCTTGCTAGTGGGACCTACTGGGAGTGGAAAAACTTTGATGGCACAGACTTTAGCGCGCTTTTTGAATATCCCCATTGCCATTAGCGATGCGACTAGCCTCACAGAAGCGGGCTATGTGGGCGAAGATGTGGAGAATATCCTAACGCGCTTATTGCAGGCTAGCGATGGAGATGTAGAACGCGCCCAACGCGGGATTGTTTTCATTGATGAGATCGATAAAATCGCGCGCCTCTCAGAAAACCGCTCCATTACCCGCGATGTATCCGGGGAGGGCGTGCAACAAGCTCTATTAAAAATCATTGAGGGGAGTGTGGTCAATGTCAGCCCTAAGGGTGGGCGCAAACACCCCAATGAAAACTTTGTGCAGATTGACACCACCAATATTCTTTTCATTTGTGGCGGGGCGTTTGATGGGATTATTGACATCATCAAACGGCGTATCCATAGCAATGTGCTAGGCTTTGGTAATGAGAAAAAGACCAAGGAGCAGTTAGAGGATATTTTGCATTTAGTGGGACCTGAGGACCTTATTAGTTATGGGCTGATCCCTGAGCTCATCGGGCGTTTGCCCGTCATCTCCACCCTCAAGCCCATCTCTAAAGAGGCGATGGTGGATATTTTGCTCAAGCCTAAGAACGCCCTTATCAAACAATATCAACAGCTGTTTAAAATGGACGGCGTGGAATTGATCTTTGAACCCAGTGCCATTGAAGAGATCGCCAATCTAGCTATCAAGCGCAAGGTGGGCGCGCGAGGCTTGCGATCCATTATTGAAAGCTTCAGTATGGATGTAATGTTTGATTTGCCCGGTTTGAAGGACTACCAAGTCATCATCACCAAAGAGTGTGTTTTGCAACAAGAAAAACCCTTGTATATCAAGAAAAACAAACCCTTACCCATGCCATCTTAACAGAAAGAAGTCTATGATACTAGATAAACTAATTGGTGTTTTCTCCCATGATGTTGCCATCGACTTGGGGACAGCTAATACCGTGGTCTCTGTCAAAGGGCAGGGAATCATCATCAACGAGCCCTCCATTGTGGCGGTTAAACTCAACAAATACGATCGCATGGAGGAGGTGCTGGCTGTGGGGAGCGAAGCTAAGGAGATGATTGGTAAAACTCCCGCTGGAGTGCAGGCGATTCGCCCGATGAAAGATGGGGTGATCGCTGATTTTGACATCACCGAAAAGATGATTCGCTACTTCATTGAAAAAGCCCACCAACGCAAAGCCTTGATTCGTCCGCGCATCATGGTGTGTGTGCCCTATGGCTTAACCAGTGTGGAGCGCAAAGCGGTTAAAGAAAGCGCGATGAGCGCTGGGGCGCGTGAAGTCTTTTTGATCGAAGAGCCTATGGCTGCTGCCATTGGGGCGGGCTTGCCAGTAAAAGATCCTCAAGGGAGCTTGATTGTAGATATTGGGGGGGGCACGACAGAAATTGGGGTCATTAGTCTAGGCGGGCTGGTGGTGAGTAAGAGTATTAGAGTGGCGGGCAATAAACTAGATGCGAGCATTGTGGATTATGTGCGCAAGACCTATAACCTGCAAATTGGGGAGCGCACGGGCGAAGAGATTAAAATCGCTATCGGATCGGCAATCGAGCTCAACCCCCCCTTGACAATGGAGGTGAGCGGGCGCGATCAGGTGAGCGGGATTTTAAACACCATTACCCTAAGTAGCGAGGATGTGCGCGAGGCAATCAAGGAGCAGATTCGCGAAATCAGCAATGCGCTCAAGGCGGTTTTAGAAGAAGTCAAACCCGATTTAGCCGGGGACATTGTAGAAAATGGCGTGGTGCTCACTGGTGGGGGCGCGCTCATTCGTGGCTTGGACAAATATCTAAGCAATATTGTCAAGTTGCCCGTCTTTGTGGGCGAAGAGCCTCTTTTAGCCGTGGCGCGGGGCACGAGTCGCGCCATTGAAGATTTGGATTTGCTAAGTAGTCTAGGGGATTTGTAAGAGTCCTATGATTAGCAAACGCACGGTGCTAATCATCGTAGCCATTGTGTGTGTGCTGTGGGTCTTGGACATTAGGGGGTCGCGTAGCTTTGTTAGCGACAAGGTGAGGATTGGTTTTTTAAACTTCAAAGACAGCTTAGTTTCTGCCTACCAACGCCATTTTGATCAAGCCAACACCATCGCGCGCTACCAAGCGCAATTAGAAGCTTACAAACGCCTGCAGTTTTCCTATGCCGATTTAAACGCGCGCAACCAATCTTTAGCCCTAGAGGTGCACGATCTAGCCAGTCTGCAAGCTACCTTACCCACCCCCCTCCAAACCCCTGATGCCACCGCCTCCTTTGCCACTTATACCCCCCCCACCTGCGCGCCCCAACCCATATCCCCTACCCTCTACACTCCCCCCACCTACACACTCACGCGTGTTTATGGTTTTGCTAAACTCAATAACCCTTATGAATTGCTCTTAGATGTCAAAACCCCCTACCCCCAAGATAAGATTTTAGGCATGGTTGCCTTTGAGCGTGTGATTGGGATTGTGGTGCAAAAAGAGGGGCGTTTTATCGGGCTTTTACACGGGGATGCGCGCGCGAGTTACAGCGTGATGGTTAAGAGTGGGGAGAAGATTTACTATGGCTTTGTTACTAACCAAAACTTTAAAACCTATGTCAATTTCTTACCCGCCTACGCCCCCGTCAAACCCGGAGATGTGGTGTTAACTAGCGGGCTAGATGGGATTTTCAGCGCGGGCATTTTTGTGGGCACGATCGCCAGCGTGGAAAACCACTACACCTATAAAAAAGCCCTCTTGAACATAGAACATCTCAAGAGCATGCTTTTTTATGTAACCCTAGTCGCACAACCTTAAACCCGTGTTAAAGTTGTCTTACAAAGCATATCGTGTAACAAGCGTTTATGGCGTGTGAAAAAGGGGGTGAAAAGCCCCACTAGTGTGCTAGTTACCACTAACCACAGCCCAAAACGCCCCCATGCACGCCAAAAGCCCACTTTACCCCCACTTTTAGAATCCACAAGTTTTAGACCCACATAACGCCAGCCCGGAGTTTGTCCGCTCAAAGCCACAAAAAGCGCATTTAAAAACCCATAAACCCCTACGCAGGCAAAAATCACCCCCTGATGGGTTCTAAAGCTCTGCGCCGAACCCAAAAGGACATAAGTGCTAAAATAGAGCAGGGGGGTATAAAGCATGAAAATATCCACCAACAAGGCTTTTAAGCGTGCTAACGCGTGCAAGCAAGCAAGAGTTTCTAAAGCGTTATTTTTCATTCCCGCGGCTGCCCGGCTTGACCGGTGCGCTGGTAGCACATAGAGGGCAATGCGCAGGATCATACATCGCAAAATTGAAATCCGCCAAAGAAAAGAAAGGCGCGCTTGGGGGTAATTTGCATGCATGCCCTGTGTTGGTGGGGGCGGGAGCGTTGGTGCGCGCACAAAAGCCCCGATTAGCCAAGCTAGCAAAGGCAACCACTTTCCCGCCCAACGCCTGCACACAATTAGCCGCCTCTAGGGCTGAACCCCCCGTAGTAATGATGTCTTCACAGATGAGCACTTTTTCTTGCGCACTCACACTAAAGCCCCGCCTCAGAGTCATCACCCCCCCCACGCGTTCGCTGAAGATAAAGCGCACCTCTAGGGCGCGCGCTAATTCATAGCCGGCTAAAATCCCCCCAAGAGCAGGGGAGCATATACAATCTAGCTTAATCCCTGCGCACGCGATCTCTTGGGCTAGGGCTTGGGCGAGTTGCTGGGCTAGTTTGGGGTGTTCTAAGACTTTAGCCGATTGCAGGTAGAAATTAGAGTGATTCCCACTACTGAGCAGAAAATGCCCCTCCAAAAGCGCGCCACAATCTTGGTAGATACGCAAAATATCCATTAGAGTTTTAAGATCTCCTCTTCTTTGGCTTTGAGCGCGTCCTCAATTTTCTTAATCGCGCCATCGGTGATCTTTTGCACCTCAGCGAGGGCTTTTTTGCTCTGATCTTCGCTGATCTCCTTGTCTTTTTCTAGCTTTTTGATCTGGTTATTGGCATCCTGGCGGATATTGCGCACGGCTACCTTTGCCTTTTCACCCATGCCCTTTGCGTCCTTAGCGATCTCTTTGCGTTGCTCTGAGGTCATGGGGGGGAAGAAGAGTTTCACGCTCTCCCCGTCATTATTGGGATTCACGCCTAAATTAGCTTCTTGCAACGCTCGTTCAATGTCCTTTAAAAGGTTCTTTTCCCAAGGGGTGATACTCAAAGTGCTCGCATCGCTAGCAATCACAGAGCCCACTTGGTTAAGCGGAGTGGGTGTGCCATAATAATCCACGCGCACATTTTCTACCAAGTTGATAGAAACCTTGCCGCTACGCAGAGTGGTGAAGTCTTTTAAGAGCGCTTGCAAACTCTTGTGCATTTGCTCGCTAGTGTGTTTGTAAATGCCATCTAACATGGATGTCCTTAGGAGTTGGTTTTAGGGATGAGGGGATTTTGCGTGGGGGCATTTTTGAGTAAGGGGTTACCCAAAGGGTTAGCCGGAGGGGTGCTTAGAGGGTTAGCAGGCGTGCTGGGCGTGCTGGGCGCGCTAGGAGGCACTAGGGGCACTAGAGAGTTTTTAGGCGCGCTGTCTAACACGCTGATATTGTATTCTTTATTGTAAAGATAACCTAGCGCAATCGTATTGCTCAAAAACAAAAAACCCAAAACCATCGTGAGTTTGGCTAAAAAGCTAGCAGGTCCCTTAGCCCCAAAAAGC
The DNA here is from genome assembly GCF_003660355.1 of Helicobacter sp. L8. Classification (NCBI taxonomy): domain Bacteria; kingdom Pseudomonadati; phylum Campylobacterota; class Epsilonproteobacteria; order Campylobacterales; family Helicobacteraceae; genus Helicobacter; species Helicobacter sp. L8. The sequence goes on along the minus strand of NZ_QXQR01000003.1, from coordinate 4,970 downwards.
GACTCGTTACTCCCACTATAAGCCCCTAGCCCGATGCTCGAACTCTTTTGTAATAGCACCACGATCACAATCACCACAGCTAGGATAATCTGTAACACCAACAACACGCTACTCATACACTCTCCATCAACATAAACCCCGATCTTAGCAAATTTTTACTAAAATGCGTCTGTGCAAGAAAAGATGAAACGCTATTCCTTTGGCAAAATGGCTAAGAGTTATGCGCGCCACGCGCAAGCGCAACAACGCATCGCTGCGCGTCTCTTACAAGAGTGCGCGTCCCAACACTACGCGCGTGTGCTAGATTTGGGTTGCGGGCAGGGAAGTGTTCTTAGTGCCCTGCCCTTTTTTAACATCTGTGCCAACGAGTTTGTCGGGGTGGATCGCGCCTTAGAGATGTTGCAAGAACACCCGCGGGCGTGTTTGGGAGTGGATCGCGTGCGCTTGATTTGCCAAAACTTTGAAGATTGGGACATATTGCCATGCACTCTGCTCATTAGCGCCTCTGCTTTGCAGTGGGCACAGGATTTAGACGCGCTCTGTGCCAAGTTAGCGCGCCATTGTGCGCATATCGCCTTAGCTATCCACACAAGTGGGAGTTTGCAAGAAGTGCATGCCTTTTTAGGCACACGCTCACCCCTAAGAGGATGCCAAGAAGTCTTAAGCATCTTAAAAGCGCGTTTTGCGGATTTTAAGACTCGTTTATGGGTGGAGCGCTTCCAGCAGAGTTTTGATGCCCGCGCGCCCTTTTTAGCCCAGCTCAAATACACGGGCTTACTGGGCGGAGGGCTGGATTTTAAGCGGGCTAAGGCTCTGCGCTTTGAAATCCCCTATGAATCTTTGAGTTATGAGGTGGTGTTTTTGGTAGGAAGTTTGCAAAAAGGAGAGAGATGAGAGAGCGCGTGTTTTCGGGGATTCAGCCCACAGGGGGGATGCATTTGGGGAATTATTTAGGGGCGATCAGGCAATGGGTAGCACGCCAAGATGTCTATGAGAGTATCTTTTGTGTGGTGAACGCCCATGCCATCACCACCCCCCAAGACCCTAAAGTCTTACAAGAGCAAAGTTTGCAAATGGCAACACTCTTGCTAGCATGCGGGATCGACCCCAAGCGATCTAAACTCTTTGTGCAAAGTCAGGTCAACGAGCATGGGGCGTTGTGTTGGCTACTTAATTGCGGCGTGTCTATGGGGGATTTGGCGCGCATGACTCAGTTTAAGGACAAGAGCGCTAAAGAGAAAGCCCCCCTAGCCGGGCTTTTCACTTATCCGGTGCTCATGGCAGCAGATATTTTACTCTACCAGAGCGATTGTGTCCCTGTGGGCGCGGATCAAAAGCAACATTTAGAACTCACAAGAGATATAGCTATAAAATTCAACCGCGATTTTGGAGAATGCTTTAAAGTGCCCAAACCTTTGATTGGGGACACGGGCGCGCGCGTGATGGGCTTGGACGATCCGCTAGTTAAGATGAGCAAATCCCACCCCGGGGCTTTGCACGCGCTTTTTCTCTTAGACCCCCCCGATCTGATCGCTAAAAAGATCAAAAAGGCGACCACAGATTCGATAGGCACTCTGCGCTTTGATCCAGAACGCCCCGGTATCTACAATCTACTCAATATCTACGCGCTACTAAGCCAGCAAGAAAGCGCGCAAGTAGAGACCCAGTTTGAAGGGAGAGGCTATGGGGATTTTAAAAAGGCATTGATTGAGGTGGTGGTAGAAACTTTTAACCCCATTAGAGAGACTTACACGCGCCTGCAGGGTGATCAAGGCTATGTGTTAAGGGTTTTGCAAGAGGGCTTGCAAGCCGTGCAACCCATCGCCACGCAGACCTACCAACACGCCAAAACTCTCATGGGTTTACTATGAAAACGCGCCAGATTCTAGGAAGTTTACTAGCTTGCTTGCCCCTGTGGGGCGCGCCCTACATTTCCTTAGGGCAAAAGGCTAAATACGCCCAGCACTTTACCCATTTTGATTACGCTAACCCCAATGCCCCTAAGGGGGGGGTGCTCAAAAGCCATGCCATTGGCACTTTTGATAGCCTCAACCCCTTTTTGCTCAAGGGCACTAAAGCTAGCGGGTTAGAATTAGTCTATGACACCTTGCTTACCCAAAGTTTAGACGAACCCTTCGCAGAATACGCCTTGATCGCCAATGACATTGAAGTCGCCCCCGATCATAGCTATGTGATCTTTGGTATTGATGAACGGGCTAAATTTAGCGATGGGGTGCCCATTAGCGCGCAAGATGTCAAATACAGCTTTGAGACCATCACACAAAAGGGTAGCCCGGTGTTCAAGCAGTATTATGAAGATGTCAAAGATGTCATTGTTTTAGACAAACAGCATGTCAAATTCACCTTCAAGAACACCACTAACACCGAATTACCCCTCATCTTGGGGCAATTACAGGTGATCCCCAAGCATTTCTTTGAAAAACATGGTTTTGAGAAAAACCCCCTACTTGTCCCGGTTTCTAGCGGTCCTTACATGGTTGAATCCTTTGATGTGGGCAAGCGCATCACCTATGTGCGCAATAAAAACTACTGGGCGCGTGATTTGCCCGCCATCAAGGGGCAATACAATTTTGATCGCCTAGTCTATGAATACTACAAGGACGACTCGGTAGCCTTGCAGGCGTTTTTAAGCGGGGCTTATGATTGGCGTTATGAGAGCACAGCCAAAGTGTGGGCGCGTGGGTATGTGGGTAAGGGCATTGAGCAAGGTAAGATTCACAAGGTGCGCTTGAAACACGAACTGCCCGCGGGGCTACAGGGCTTTTTCATCAACACCCGCAGACCCCTTTTTAAAGACTTGCGCGTGCGTGAGGCACTCTTCTACGCCTTTGATTTTGAATGGGCGAATCGCAATCTCTTTTTCTCCCAATACACCCGCTCACCTAGTTATTTTAGTAATTCTATCTTTGCCTCTAGTGGCTTGCCCCAAGGGCAAGAACTCCAAATTTTGAATCGCTATAAAAAACAACTAGAAGCCTATAACCCTAGAATTTTCACTAGCCCCTATATTGTGCCCCGCACCAATGGCGCGCGCAAGGTAGGAGAAAACTTGCGTGAAAATCTCAAATACGCCCAAAAACTCTTAAAAGAGGCGGGCTATGTGGTGTCTAACAACCGCCTCATCAACGCTAAAACCAAACAACCCTTCACTTTCACTCTCTTACTCAATAGCCCGGGCTTTGAACGACTCGCGCTAGCTTACGCGCGCAATCTCAAAGTCTTAGGGATTGAAATGCGGATTCAAAGGGTGGATTTGAGTCAATACACCAATCGGGTTAAGAAATTTGACTACGACATGATCTCAGGAGTGATTGGAGAATCGTTGTTCCCGGGTAATGAGCAACGCTATTATTGGGGGAGCGCGAGCGCTAAGCAAGCAGGGAGTCGCAATTATTCTGGGATTTCTAACCCCGTGATCGACCAGCTCATCAATGGGGTAATTAGCGCACACAATCGAGAAACCCAGATCGCCTTCGTGCGCGCGCTCGATCGCGTGCTTTTGTGGGGCTTTTATGTCGTGCCCCAATTTTATGGCTCGAGTTTTCGCATCGCCTTTTGGGATAAAATTGGCATGCCCAAAATTTCGCCCCCCTATGGTTTCTCGCCCACGCTATGGTGGGATAAAACTCTGCAAAAGGAGCACTAAATGGCGCGCTACATTCTCAAACGCCTTTGGCTCATCATCCCCACCTTGCTAGGCATCATCACGATCAATTTTTTCATCATCCAAAGCGCTCCGGGGGGACCTGTGGAGCAGATGATGGCTAAACTTAGCGGAGTGAATAATCAAGAAACTAACACCGCTTCGCTCAAAGAAAGACAGCTAAATGAGAGTCGTTATAAGGGGGGGCAGGGCATGGATAGCGCGCTTTATGCGCAACTCACTAAACTGTATGGTTTTGATAAACCCCTTTTAGAGCGTTATGTAGACATGCTCAAAAGATACCTTGTTTTTGACTTTGGGCAGAGTTTTTACCGCCAAATTAGTGTGATCGATCTCATCAAAGAAAAGCTCCCGGTTTCTATTTCGCTGGGCTTTTTTAGCACTCTGCTCATCTATCTCATCTCCATCCCCCTAGGCATTTACAAAGCCCGCCACAATAATTCTAGCTTTGATGTCGCTAGCAGTGTGGCTGTGATCGTGGCTAACGCGATTCCTTCCTTTTTATTTGCCATCATTCTCATCGTGCTCTTTGCCTCGGGGACTTATTGGCAAATCTTCCCCTTAAAGGGTTTGGTGGGCGAGGATTTTGCCACTTTAAGCGTTTTTGGCAAAATTAAAGATTATTTGTGGCATATCTTTTTGCCCGTGCTGTGCATGAGCATTGGGGGGTTTGCTACCTTAACGCTCTTGGTGAAAAACTCCTTTTTAGATGAGATGGGCAAGCTCTACATCTTGTGCGCGCGCGCTAAGGGGTGTTCTGAGGGGCGTATTTTCTATGGGCATGTTTTTAGAAACGCGATGCTCTTGGTGATTGCAGGATTTCCTAGCGCGTTTTTAGGCGTGTTTTTTAGCGGGAGTTTGCTCATTGAGATCATCTTTAGTTTAGATGGGCTAGGTTTGTTAGGTTTTGATAGCATTGTCAATCGGGATTACCCGGTGGTTTTTGCCTCTTTGTATATTTTTACCCTATTGGGTTTGGTGGTGAATTTGATCAGCGATCTGACTTATAGTCTTGTCGATCCTAGAATTGATTTTGAAAAAAGATAGGAGTTTTAATGGGCATGAAAGTGTTAAAACTCTATGGCTTGGCGTGCTTGTGGGTATTGCTGGCTTTAGGGGTGTATGTGGGGGTGTTTTTTAAGATGCGCTACAGTGCGCCAGAACCCCTTGTAAACGCGCTCCCTGCAAAACCAACCCCCCCACCTCCTAGCACAGCCCCAATAGCCCCGGCAACCCCTACCCCTCCCACCCCAACACCCCCCATAGTAACCCAGGCAAAACCAAC